>DAIREJ010000009.1:22133-25285 GCA_036795635.1 Sodaliphilus sp. | reverse complement strand
CGCTCTGTAGGGCGGATGGGGGGTACCAAGAGAGACACTGGGACTACCGTCCCGTAACCCTGTAAATTGTTGATTATCAGCCCAAATTTTATTTGAATGCTGGACAACACGAAAAAAAAAGAGAAAATCGTTCGAAATTTTATAAGTTAACTCGTTGATATAAGTATTTTTACGACATCCATAAAAATGGCGTTTTTGGGCACTTCTCGGCCTTTGCTGGGTCTCTCTACCATTTCTAAGAGTTTGCATTTATGATGTTGAAACAGCCGCCTGCAAAACATAACGCCGCGACCTCCGCCACTCCGAAACGGCAGTGGTCGCATTGATAACATCGTTCTTTTGTACTACTTTAACACATATCATAATTCCAGGGATGGTGTGGATGAAACCAGACAGTCGTTCGGATTCGTCCACACATGTGAGCTTAATTACCGTACATTCGCCCTGCATATAGCGTTTTATCATCAAGCGATTTTCAGAAGCGCTCCGCAGGGCGGTAGGGGGATCCTGAGAGGGAAACAAAGGGAAAAAAATCCCTTTTCAACCCTTTAATGATTGATAATCAAGCATTTGATTTTTTCAATCCTTTACAAATCGTAATTTCGCGTAATTTTGTAAATGTTTTCGTTTGAACGGCCCGAGAATTACACCTTAATTATACGGTAAAGAGAGAGAAGGGGAGGGTTGAATTCTTGTCCGTCAGAGCTTGTTATTCTTTTCTGGTATCTCGGCGCCATCTGTCGTGGAACTGCTCTCTGAAGACTTTGTCATTCCATTATCATGACATTGTTGTCATTGCTTTTTATCGTTTTGTTTTTATGACAACAGTATGACAACGGATTGGATTTTGGTTAAAATAAAAACTGCTTAATTCGCTGTTTTATAGCCAATTAAGCAGTTATAGGTTGTGGAGCATAGCGGACTCGAACCGCTTACCTCAACACTGCCAGTGTTGCGCTCTACCAGATGAGCTAATGCCCCGATTTGCGGATGCAAAAGTAATGTCATTTTTTGAACTGGCAAAATTTTTGACTTGAATTTTGCAAAAAATCCCTTTTTCATGGCTATGAATCGGCTTCGCATAGCAGATTACTATCTTTTGGTGCTGATATCACCTAAAAAAGTGAAAAAAAAATTGCATCATTACACAAAAGTGCAAAAAAAAATGTAATTTTGCGCAAAAATTACGACAACTATGCCTTCAAAGGAGCTAAAAGACAAACTGCAACAGGTAACGCGCAAGGTAGAGGCCTTGGGCAAGCGGTATGTCGCGCTCCAGGAAGAGAAGATTCAGATGGGGCGTACCATCGAACGGCAGGAGTTGGAGATTGCCAAGCTGGAAAAGGAATTAGCCCAGCTGCGCATCGACAACGAATTCCTGCGGGTCGCCCACACAGTGCCGCGCGATCCTGAAGCGGTCGCTAGGTACAAGGGGCAGGTTGCCAAAATGGTGCGGGACATTGACCGGTGCATCAAACAATTGAACGCTTGACATGACTGCTCACGTTATGGCCGACAATAATAAAGTGAAAATATGGATACAACTCGCCGATGCGGAAAATCCTATCGCTCTGAGCATCAACCCTGAGGAGGAAGAGAACTACCGCAAGGCCGAGGAACTTGTTAACACGCTGTGGAAGAAGTGGATGAACCGCTTCAACGCCACCTCGGCGGACGTGTTGGCAAGGGTCGCATTCCAGTTCGCGCGCCTCTATCTGGAGGCTTACGGTGAAAACCGACAGGTCAATGACTTCCTGACTGATTTGAATAAACAGCTCGACGCCCTCGACACTAAGGTCGCTGAGTAATGTCTTGGCACGTACGTGTGCCGAGGACTTGTATAAGAATTAGGTTCCTGCACCACTTTAGGTTTTGTGCGATATTGCATTGGTTTCCAATGCAATGCACGCAGCCGTGAGTGGCGCTTTGTTTAATATATTATTTAACTCTAATGAACAGCATAATAATAACTGTAATTGCTGCCATCGTGGCGATGGCAATTGGATGTGTGCTGGCGTTGTACCTGTCAAAGAAGAACGCCAAGTCGCAAGCCAACGAGATTATCGAGAAGGCCCGTCTTGAAGCCGAGGTGCTCAAGAACAACGAGGTGATGAAAGGCAAGGAGGCCGGTATGTCGATCAAGAGTGAGGCCGAAAAAGAGGCCAATGCCCGTTTGACCAAGGTGCAGACCAGCGAGGCAAAACTCAAGCAGCGTGAGATGTCGCTTAATCAGCAACAGGGTGACCTGAAGCGCCGCAGCAACGAACTTGACGCCCTCAAGGTCAACGTGGACAACCAGATGGCATTGCTTGACCAGCGCAAGACTGAGGTGGACAAGTTGGAAAAGACCGTCCGCGACACGCTTGAACACGTGAGCGGACTGTCGGCCGAGGAAGCCAAGGAGAAGCTCATCGAGTCACTCAAGGACGAGGCCAAGACTAACGCTGCCAGCTATATCAACGATATCATGGATGATGCCAAGATGACCGCCAACAAGGAGGCCAAGCGCATCATCATCGAGACCATACAGCGAGTGGCTACCGAGACTGCCGTCGAGAACGCTGTGACGGTGTTCCACATCGACAATGACGAAATCAAGGGCCGCATCATCGGTCGCGAGGGCCGCAACATCCGTGCCCTGGAGGCTGCTACCGGCGTGGAAATCGTGGTGGACGACACCCCCGAGGCCATCGTACTCTCGGGCTTTGACCCTGTGCGTCGCGAGATTGCCCGCCTGGCCCTGCACCAGCTGGTGAGTGACGGTCGCATCCATCCCGCCCGCATCGAGGAGGTCGTTGCCAAGGTGCGCCGCCAGGTCGAGGAAGAGGTTATCGAGACGGGTAAGCGCACGGCCATCGACATGGGTATTCATGGCTTGCACCCCGAGCTCATCCGCCTCATCGGCAAGATGAAATATCGCTCCAGCTATGGTCAAAACCTGCTGCAGCACTCGCGCGAGACGGCCAACCTGTGTGCCATCATGGCCAGCGAGTTGGGCCTGAATCCCAAGAAAGCGCGTCGTGCCGGTCTCCTGCACGACATCGGCAAGGTGCCCGACGATGAACCTGAACTGCCGCACGCTCAGCTAGGTATGAAGCTGGCCGAGAAGTACAAGGAGAAGGCCGACATTTGCAACGCCATCGGTGCCCACC
>DAIREJ010000009.1:0-22084 GCA_036795635.1 Sodaliphilus sp. | reverse complement strand
ATGCCATCCAGGCTGGTCGTGAGCTGCGCGTGATTGTAGGTGCCGATAAGATCAGCGATGCCGAGACCGAAAAGCTTTCGACCGAAATCGCCCAGAAGATTCAAGACGAGATGACCTATCCCGGTCAGGTGCGCATCACCGTCATACGCGAGACCCGTGCCGTGAGCTACGCCAAGTAATTGTCTGCAATTCAGTGATGGACGATAACCAGAACATTCAAGCGAATCTGCAGCAGGACCCTGACTCGTGTGTCAAATGTGACACCGGTGCCTGCTCCTGTGAATGCGCGTCCGACATTGGGCGTTGCAACCTTACGAGCACCAACTGGCTGGATGATGTGCCCGACAACGACTACGAAATTGTCGAGGTACTGTTCAAGAACACGCGTCGAGGCTTCTATCGCAACAGCGCTCGCATCCCTCTCAAGCAGGGGGACTGGGTTGCTGTCGAGGCCAATCCCGGGCATGATATCGGCAGGGTGGGGCTCACAGGCCAGCTGGTGAGAAACCAGATCAAGCGCGTGAACCTGCGCAAGGACACTGAGTTGCTGCGCGTCTTCCGCAAGGCTAAGCCCGCCGACATGGAACGCTATGAACAGGCCAAGGCCCGCGAGGAGGACACGATGATACGTTCCCGCAAAATCGCGGTGGACTTGGGCCTGAAGATGAAAATCGGCGACGTTGAGTATCAGGGCGACGGCAATAAGGCTATTTTCTATTATATTGCCGACGAGCGCGTCGATTTCCGACAACTCATCAAGGTCCTTGCCGACGTTTTCAAAATACGTGTCGAGATGAAGCAGATCGGCGCCCGTCAGGAGGCTGGCCGC
The DNA here is from genome assembly GCA_036795635.1 of Sodaliphilus sp. GTDB lineage: Bacteria > Bacteroidota > Bacteroidia > Bacteroidales > Muribaculaceae > Sodaliphilus. Next base: position 21,255 of record DAIREJ010000009.1, on the reverse strand, counting down.
ATCGGTGGCATCGGTCCCTGTGGACGCCCCTTGTGCTGTGCCACGTGGATGTCGAGCTTTGTCTCGGTGGCAACCAGTGCTGCACGTTTCCAGGACATCTCGCTCAATCCGCAGAACCTGGCTGGGCAGTGCGCCAAGCTCAAGTGCTGCATCAACTTTGAGGTGAACACCTATGTCGAGGCCATCCGCCAGCTGCCGCCCAAGGATGTGCATCTCGAGACCAAGGATGCCACCTACTACTATTTCAAGGCCGATGCTCTGAAGCGCGAAATCACTTATTCCACCGAGCGCAATGCGCCGGTCAACACGGTGATGCTCACTGCTGCCCAGGCCTTTGAAGTCATCGCCTTGAACAAGAACGGCGTCAAGCCCGACAGCCTCTTGCTCGATGACGATGGAAAGAAGAACGCTTCTCCTTTCGGCGACCTCCTCAACCAGGACGCCATCAACCGCTTCGACAAGAAAAAGAAGAAAAAGAAGAAGAAAGGCGGTGGCGACAAGCAGGCTGCGCAAGGTGGCCCCATTCCCGCTCAAGAAAATCAGGGCAAGGGCGAGGCTGGTGGTGACGACCGCAAACAGCGCCAGCCCAAACCCAAGCGTCAGCCCAATGACCGCCCGCCGCGTGGCGAGAAGAAAACCTTCCGTCCACGCAAATTCAAGCAGGACGATAACGCCCAGCCAGACAATCATGGTCAGCGTCAGCCGAACAATAAGCCTGCCGAGTGATCGTCATGGGCAAATCCACATGAGTAAAGCGGTGACAATGGCTGTGACCATTGTCGCCGCGCTGCTCTTTTTGCCTTCTTGCCAGCGTCAGCCCGTGATGCGTCATGCCGCCTTTGTGCATCTGCCCGCATCGGGTTGGCAACAGTCGCTACCGGTGACGTTCTCGCCCCAGTACGACGACTCGACCAGGCACTACGGCATCACGCTGGCGGTGCGCCACAGCAACGGCTACGCCTTCAGCAACCTCTCCCTTGTCGTCGATGTCATTGCTGACGATTCGACGGTGAACCGTTCCAGGGTGGATATGACCCTTGCCGATGACTATGGCAACTGGACGGGTGGGGGATTCGGCTCCCTTTATCAGAATACCGTTCCCGTCGTCAGTGATGTGGCGCCAACACAGGCGTGCAGCGTGGTTGTGTGGCAGGCGATGGAGGGCTGCGACACCCTTGCCTGCGTGACCGATTTGGGCATCATCGTCACCCCAAATGGTGAATAACTGCTGACTAATTTGGTCAATTCGTTAATAATACCTAAATTTGCCACTTTGAAAAGAGACTCACAGGAACTGTTATCATGAAGATAGATAAGGCCGAGGCCCGACAGACAGGAATTCAACTCCTCAAGTATGGAGTGATTGGCGTGCTCAACACGCTCATCACCCTCGTCGTCTTTTATCTGCTCAACACACGGCTCGAACTCTCCTATGGTATCTCCAACGTCGCGGGCTATGTGCTGGGCGTCATCAACAGTTTCCTGTGGAACCGCAACTGGGTCTTTAAGACCAAGAAGGACTTCAAACGCGAGTTCTTCCTCTTCGTCTGCGGCTTCCTCCTCTGCCTCGCCCTGCAGCTGATAGTCAGCTGGATTCTGCTCGAGGGTTTGGGTTGGAAGAACCTGCCTGATGACGTTATCCCCTTCTTCCCCATGCGCAAGGCTGGTCAGAACATTGTCATGGTGCTCGCCATGGTGGTTTACACCTTGGCCAACTACGCCTACAACCGCTTCGTTACCTTCCGCCCCGACAAGGATCCCGACCAGTCCACTGACCAGTAACCCTCACCACCAACCACATTTTCATAACGCGGTTGAGAGCATCCTCATCGATGCTCGCGGTACCTTCGCAGTTTAGAGTTGAGAGGTTAGGGGTTAGAAGTGAGACAGCTTCTCACTCCTAACTCCTAACTTCTAACTCCTAACTCCTCACTCCTCACTCCTCACTTCTCACTTCTCACTCCTAACTCCTAACTTCTAACTCCTCACTCCTAACTCCTCACTCCTAACTTCTCACTCCTAACTAAAAAAGATTGACCCGCCTCACGGCAGGTCAACCTTCTCTCTTAAATCTTTACCTTATGAAATTATTACCCAAATTTGATGGTGCAAAATTAGTGCCATTTTCAGTGATAACAGCCAATGCTTTTGTTAAAAAAGTCTAATGCGGCTAATTCACAGGACTCAAGCCTCGAAATGAGGATAACAATAGCGGCATCAAAAGAACACCAGTATGTTGATGAGTTCGGTCAAGTCATCCATGCCGATTATGCCGTTACCGTCCACGTCGGCATTCACCATGTTGATACCCGTTGTACTGCCGAAGACCAGGTAGTTGATCAAGGCTGTGAGGTCATCCATGCCGACAATGCCGTTGCCGTCAACATCACCTGGCAGGCGGGAATACTGGTCGGTGATGTCGGCTACGGTATACTTGTTGCTCGTCGACGTGATTTCGAGATAGATGTCATTCTTGATGCCGGTCACATCCACGCTCTGGTGGCCGCTGTCGCCCTGACTCAGCACCACATTGAACGTGTAGTCGGCGCTGGGAACGGTGAACGTGCGGTAGTAGAACTTCTGTCCCATCACGGTTTTTGTGGCGGTGACCTTCACGCCGGGCCAGCTGTCATTGATGTTGCCGGTGTTGTCCCAAGCGTAGATGTAGACATCACTCCAGTTGTTGGGCGACACCGTCGGGTCTTTCAGATACACTGTGGCGGTGTAGGGCACAAAGCCATGGAAAATGTATTCTCGCTGCACTAGGTTTCGCACGCGGCCGTCAACGAGCACGCCGGCGGTCAGCACGGTGTTGTCGGTGAAGGTCAGGGTCACATGGCCCGTGGCATGGCTGCTGGTGGGCGTGGGTGTCGTGCCGTCGGTGGTATAGACGATGACGGCATCGCTCTCGCTGGCGGTGACGGTCACAGTGACGCTGCCGCTGTATTGCCCCGACGCCTTGTCAATCGTCAGGGTGGGTGCGCTGCCGGTGTAGTTGGTCACCTCGTGATTCCAGGTGCCATCGATGTAGTAGCCGTGATTGCGGAAGGTCAAGTCGCTCGTCTGCGTGCCGTCGGTCACAAAGATGATGCCTGTGGGCGACGTCGTCAGCGTTCCCTCATAGGTCCACTTCCACACCTTGCGGGTGCCGTCGTTCGTGGTGCCCATCAGGGTCATCGCTTGGCCGGGCCAGTTGCCGCCGGTGTAGTTGCTGCTGCTGTTCCACACCCAGGTGGTGACGTTGCTCACGCTCGTCGAGGTCTCCAGGAACACACTCATGTCGTCCTCCTCGCAGCTGGGCTCATAGGGCTCCAGTGTCGAGGGTTGGCTGCTGCCGTTGCCCTCGCCGTTGTTGCTCGACAACTCTTCCTGGGTGCCGTCATAGCTCAACACGCTGCCTGCATTGGCGCTGCTGGTGTACAGGTAGGGACCGTCTGTTCCAATCTTGCCCGGTGCGGGGGTGAGACTGGTCGAGAGTACATACACGCGCATGTTGCCCTTGCCGCTGCACGACGTGGTGTTGAGCGTGCCGTTGGTCACGGTCTTCACATCACCGGTGACACAGTCGGTGTAGGTGCCGTTCAGCACGTTGGTGAATGTGGCGGGACCGTTGATGGTGACAAGCACATAGCTGTCGGTTGTGCTGTCAGTGTAGCGACGCTTGAAGGCATACCCGCCTGTCGAACTGCAACCGCTGGTGCTGTATTGGCCCTTGCGCAGTGCGGGCACGGCTTGGCGGATGCGGTTCAAGCGCTGCAGGTGCTTCACCAGGGGCTTGCTCATCGTGGCGGCAAGGTTACCCGTAGCTCCGCTGGCGACGCCAAAGTCGTTTGCAGTCACCTGGCCCTTGATATAGCCGCCATAGTAGGCGCGGCCGCTGTCCCTCAGGGGGCCGTTGCCGCCTGGATCAATGGTCTTGCCGGCCTTGAACTCGACCTCGCTGCCGTAGTAAAGGCACGGGATGCCGCGGAAGGTGAACATCAGCGACAGATTCTCGGCCCACTGGTCGGTGCCTTCGTTGAAGCGGATATTGTCATTGGGGCCGGGGCTGTAGTCATGGCTATCGACATACACCACGTTATAGGTCGCGTCATTATAATACTTGTCACCGTCGATGGCGAGGTTCCACACACTGCCGATGTTATGGAACGAGTAATGGACGGGGAAGTCGATAACGTTCAGTCCCGAAGCATTGCTCACGTCGGGAGCGTGATAAGTATTGCCGTTCAGCGTGGCATTGTTCGATGTGGGCATTGCACTGCTTGTCTCGTGGCTGTTGTCGGCATACATCTGCTGGCATGAGCTGATGTTGTCCAGCGTGTTCAGGTCAGTGCTCTCAAAGATGGCCTTCGTGTCCCAATAGGTGGGGTCATCGTTCCAGCTATAGTTCTTGTTCTCGGCCCAGGTGTAGAAATAAGGCGACAACACGGGCTGGTTGCGATAGGTCACACTGCCCTGGAAGCGTGCACACACCTCGGTGCAAAGGAAGAAGTCGGCCTGGTTCAGGCGTTTGTACTTGTATTGCTCGCCCAACGCCTTGAAGGCGGGGATGTAGATCTTGTTGAAAGTCAGACGGGCGATGTGGCCGCCCGTGTCGATGCGGAATCCGTCAACACCCATCTTGATGAACGAGCCGTAGCAATTGATCAGGTAATCGGCAACAGCGGGATTCTCAGTGTTCAGGTCCACGCAGTCACCAGCGATTTGTGCCCACCATCGTGTGTTGTCATCCCAATTGAACTGACCGAAGTGGTGCCAGTAGTTGTGGTTGTCGTGGTTCTGGTTGTCGGTGTTTTTCATCTGCTTCAACCGTGCGTCATACTGCTGGCCCGAGGGCAGGCTCGAGTAATTGGTCGGCAATTTGCCCCCCACCGAGTCGGTAGTGTAGGGGAGCATGCACTCGTTGATCTTGTATTGGTTAGCATAGATGTCTCGCGTGAACAGTTTGCACAAGTGCTCTTCGCCAAAGTTGCCCGTGTGGTTCAACACCACATCGAGCAGGATTTTCATCCCACGCGCGTGAGCCTCGTCGATAAGCGTCTGGAACGTCGTGTCGCCACTCTCATAGCGGTGATCAACGCGCGAGAAATTGCTCGCATGGTAACCGTGGTAATCAAGTCCCGAAGCGTTCTCGACAATCGGTGTCACCCAAATCGCCGTGAATCCCAAGGCTTTGATATAATCCAATTTCTCGATCAGACCCTTGAAGTCGCCGCGCCAGCAAGGGTCGCCGCTGTTGGCGGCACCGGCATCCCAGCACTGGGCATTGTTGCTCGGGTCGCCGTCATAGAAGCGCGTCGTGATAACAAAATAGATACTCTCGTCACGGAAATCATTGCGTGGCCCCACAAACGCGGCCCAAGCCTGTTCCGTCGCCAACCCTGCCAGCAACAACAGGCACATGAACTTGAAAATGGTATTCTTCATCTTTCTCAATTTTTAAGGATAAAAACTAAATTTTCTACAAATATACAGAAAAAACTCCAAAATATCCCTCTCTTATGCACTACAAATCCGCAATAATCACCATGCAATCGTTTGCACAATGTCAACGATCTTCACTCCTCATTTTTGTGCAGTCCTCCAAGCCCCCATGCCGCCCTCCTTGGCGGCCCCTTGTCCCGTAGTTCGAGCCATTGGCTCGAAAAACTCCCTGCCCGCCCGGTCCCCCAGGCCGCCACGGGAGTGGCGGCCCCCAAAATCTGCTTTTTGACATTGACAACGCCATTGCCCCCCTCTATCTTTGCCTCATTAATCCATTAAAATAATCACATTATGCATTACAACAGACAACCATTTGCCCAGTGCCTCATCGACGACCCTTGGTCGCATCTCTGTCTCAATGTCGAGCGAGAGAACCTTATCGAGTCCGCTCCCCACGCTATCGTCAGCATCGCCGGTTCCACCATTCTCCACCAGCATGAAATCTCCTTCTTGACAGGAACATCCAACTGCAGGGCTCATGCCTTTGCCAAGATGATTGCAGCTGCTGTCATCGATGGTAACTATTCACCCATGCCCTCTCTCAAGGTAGCTAAGCGCGAGGGGCAAGAAGAAGACCATACCGACAGAGTCCTCTGGATTGACTCCGTTCATTCCTTCTATTCTTGTTGCGGTATAATCAACGACATCAAGCAAGTAGTCAGCACACCGGTCAATAGCAGCAATTTCATGTTCATGTGTCTCGATGACCTTGGCGTCTTCAATGAGCGTGACATTGATGTGCATTACCACATCTTTAAAACAATCAGTGAATTCAAGCCCACACTCATCATCATCGACGATCTGGACCACCTCACGCCCGAGTGCGGCATGTTTCAAGCCGACAACTTCTATCTCCAACTCAGGGAATATCTCGATTATCATGATGTCGCAGTGCTTTGCGTCGCCTATAATCTGCTTGGCAGGGCAAAGAACACTGCTGGGTACATCGGTAAGCGCCTCTTTCCCATAGCCAACAATGTTTTCCGCATCTCCAACCGTGCCACCACAACGATAGTCCAGAGGTCCAAGGGCATCACTTGCGATGACCAGTTCGAGTGTGCATTCAATATCAACGATAAGAATATGCCCCAGGAAGTCATTCTCGAGTCAGACAACTCGGCGCTCGTTGATCGTTTCGTTGAGGCATCGGCGGTGCAGGACATCTTCAATGCTGTCATTCCGCCCAACCAGTCTCTCACCCCCGACCAGTTAGTAGACAAACTCAGCAAGCGCCAGGAACAGCTGAATCGCATCACCCGCAATCGCCAGCTCATTGCCAGTGCACTCGCTCAAAAAGTGCTCATCCGTGCCACCAACGGCAACTACACGCTCAATCCCGATATCTGTGACACAAAACGCAATACTGGTAACAGCTTTGACATCGATTTTATAAAGAAATTCACCGATAAACTACAGAAAACCAACGAAATACCATTTATCCCTAGACGCAAAGGAATCAACGCGTTAACATATTTTAACCGCCCCGCACACCCCTCCGACCATCCCCGCAACCATCTCATCCCCACTACCACAGATGCCTGATCTCTTCCCTCCGTTTCATGCCCTGCAGCCTTGTTGATTGATGATCAAGTGTAGTTCGTGGGCTAAACGGTGCTGGAATACAGATTTCTTGAGTGATTGCAGGCAGCCATTGCCGTTTTTTTTGTAATTTTGCGGCTCTTGAGAGTATCACATCATTTATCAATAAAAACACCTCTAATGAAGATGAAAAAGAACCTGCGTTGCATGTTGATGATGGCGCTTGCATCGGTTGTCACGCTGATGGCGACAGCTGCTGCACCCAGCACCTACTACAACAATGCCAAGAACAAGAGTGACAAGGCGCTGATGACGGCGCTGCACCAGATCATCAAAGGACACACCAAGCGTTCCTATGACCAGTTGAAGGTCGACTTCAAGACTACCGACTGCAACGGTAATATCATCATTGACCGTTACTCGGATTCCCAGTTTACCTATTCTGTAGACTTTTGTGGTAATTATAACGGCGTGGGCGACTGCTACAACCGTGAGCACTCGATTCCCAACAGCTGGTGGGGAGGCACGGAGTCAGATACTGCCTATACCGACCTCCATCATTTGATTCCTACCGATGGCTGGGTTAACTCTGAACGTGGCAACTATCCGTTTGGTAATTGTGCCAATGGCACACCCAAGGGTACCGGTAAACGTGGCACCTGCACCTTCAGTGGCTACAGTGGCACCGTGTTTGAAGTGGCCGATGAGTACAAGGGCGATTTTGCACGCATGTATTTCTATTTTGCCACGCGCTATATGCCACGCATGAGCTCGTATACCAGCGGTTTGGGTAGTGTGGTGTTCAGCTCGAGCTCCTACAAGGGGTTGACCACATGGGCCATCAACCAGCTGCTCGCATGGCACCGCAACGACCCGGTGAGCACCCTTGAAATGACGCGTAACGATGCCGTCTATGGCATCCAGCACAACCGCAACCCGTTTGTTGACAACCCTGAACTGGTGGAATACATCTGGGGTAACATGCAAGGTCAGACATGGCCCTCGGGCGGATCTACGCCCACTCCCACACTGACTGCTCCCACCAACGGTTCCACCGTGAACGTGGGCACCAACACGGGCAACGGCGTGAGCAAGACCATCACCGTGAGCGGCAGCAACCTGACCAAGGCGCTGACCGTGACCGTGACCGGAACAGGCTTCGCTGTGACTCCCTCGAGCATCACCGCAACGGCTGCCAACAACGGCACGACGCTGACTGTCACCTATACGGGAACAGCTACTAACGCAACCGGCACGCTGACGATCACCAGCAGTGAAGTGAGCGCAACGGTCAACCTGACGGCATCCTACAACAGCGGTGGCGGTGTTGACCCCACCGGTGACGAGGTCGTTGAGGACTGGGAAGGCTGTGCGAGCGGTGGCTATTGGACACAGGAGGTGCAAGGTGCCGCTTTCAGGTGGGACTTCAACAATGCAGGACTCTACGCGCGTGATAACGACCACTGGAACGGCTCGCTCGGCTGCTGCTTCGGCAAGAATGCTAACTCCTCGATTGCTATGGTCGAGGATGTCACCGAGGGCGCAAGCAAGTTGACGTTCTATGCCGCTAAATACGGTAATGACGCCAACGCAACGTTGCAGGTTTACTATAGCACAAATAGCGGCAGCACATGGACTCAGGTGGGCTCCTGCACACTCAATGGCACCTGGCAGCAGTACTCCTACAACCTGAACCTGACAGGCAATGTCCGCTTCAAGTTCGTCCAGACTGCTGGAACCCGTCTCAACATCGACGATATCGCCATCACGAGCAACAACAGTGCTCCGGCAACGCCTGAGCTGACAGCGCCTACTGACGGCTCTACCGTTAATGTGGGAACGATTGCGGCAACAGGTACCTCGGTGAGCAAGACCATCACGGTCAAGGGTGAGAATCTGACAAAACAGCTGATTTTGAGCACGACTGGCACGGGCTTCACGGTTTCGCCGAGCTCCGTGTCCGCCGCCAATGCCAACGCCGGCACAACGGTCACGGTGACCTATAGTTCAACGGTTGCAGGCAACGCAACGGGCACCCTGATCGTCAGCAGCAGCGAGGTGAGCGCAACGGTCAATCTGACGGCCAGCAAGGTTGCAGCACCCGCCATCACAATCTCTTCGATCGATGCGATTGAAGCCGAGCAGGATGGTGAGTCCACAATTGTCTCGGGAACAGTGATTGGCGAGAATAACACCTATGCGATCACCTTGAGTGTTGAGGGTAACTTTGAACTCAGCCTGAACCGTTACACTTGGGCAAGTTCACTCACGCTCAATCCTGCAGGCCAAACCTTCTATGTCCGCTTGGCTAATACGGCCACTCCTGGCGAATACAACGGCACTATCACCGCCACAACGGGAGTTGTAAGCGTCTATGCCGACGTGACGGGAACGGTTAATCCCAAGTCTGTTATCTTGGGTGACGTGGACGATAATGGCTTTATCGGCATGGATGACCTGACCGCTTTGATCAGGTACCTGGTCTTTGGCAATACAACAGGCATCAACATGGTGAATGCCGATATTGACACCAGTGGCACTGTCGGTATGGATGACCTCGCCCTTTTGATCAACATGCTGGTCTATGGTACTGCCACTCTCAACTCTGGATGGAATGCAGTACCTGTTGATGGTGGCATTTTGATTGAAAATCCAGCGAAAGAGTATTTGGAGGTGTATAACCTTGATGCAGAAGTGGTTGCGAGATGCAGCACTGACGCTGTGCTTAATCTGCCTTCAGGCACTTATCTCGTGTCTGGGACCAGCACTTCGATTGAGGTGATCATCGAGTAAGGATTAGTATTTGCACTAAACAGAGCCGCACGATCCTTGTGACCATGCGGCTTTGTTTTTGTGATTAATCGTATGATGTGTTGAATTTACTTGCCGATGCAGTGATATTCAAATCCTGCTTGATGCAATTCTTCACTATCCAGAATGTTGCGGCCGTCTAGAATAAGACGCCCGCGCATTCGTTGCTGCAACGTCTCGATATTGGGCATGCGCAACTCTTTCCACTCAGTCACCAGCATTAATGCATCAGCGCCATCGGCGGCTTCATACATGTTGTGGCAATAGATTACGCTATCACCGATGCGACGGCGGCATTCGTCCATGGCGACGGGGTCATAGACCTTGACAGTAACACCGGCTTTAAGCAACAGGTCAATGATCACCAACGATGGGGCCTCGCGCATGTCGTCGGTCTCGGGTTTGAAAGACAATCCCCACATTCCGACTGTTTTCCCGCTCAGGTTGGCCTCACCTTGATAGTAATTAACAATTTTATGATATAACACCAATTTTTGGTCGTTATTCACTTCCTCGACTGCTTGCAGCACACGCATGGAATAGCCCAGGTCGGCCGCTGTCTTGATGAGCGCCTTGACGTCCTTGGGAAAACATGATCCTCCGTAACCGCAGCCCGCATATAGGAATTTCTTGCCAATGCGTGTGTCGCTGCCAATACCCTTGCGCACCATGTTCACATCAGCACCCACCAGTTCGCACAGGTTGGCGATGTCGTTCATGAAGCTGATGCGCGTGGCAAGCATGGAGTTTGCGGCATATTTAATCATCTCGGCAGAAGGGATGTCGGTGAAAATGAGTCGGTCACTAACAATCATGAAAGGCTTATATAGACGCGCCATCAGTTTGCGTGCACGCTCGCTCTCAACGCCAACCACGACACGGTCGGGACTCATGAAGTCCTTCACTGCATTACCTTCTTTCAAGAATTCTGGATTGCTGGCGACGTCAAACTCAACATCAACGCCCCGTCGCTCCAACTCTTCTTGAATGACGGCCTTCACTTTTTTTGCAGTACCGACAGGAACGGTGCTCTTGGTGGTAACTACAATGTATCGGTTAAGGTGTTTACCAATTGTTCGTGCAACTTCAAGCACATACTTCAAGTCTGCGCTACCGTCTTCATCAGGCGGAGTACCCACTGCGCTGAAGACGATGTCCACCTCGTTAAGCACGTCCTCAAGTCGATTGGTGAAATGCAGGCGGCCAGACCTCACGTTTTTGTGAACCAGTGTTTCCAAACCGGGTTCATAAATGGGAATTATGCCTTGTTTGAGGGCTTGGATCTTTGCCTCGTCAACATCCACACATGTGACATGGACACCCATTTCACTGAAACAGGTGCCCGTGACTAATCCGACGTAGCCGGTTCCGACGACTGCGATTTTCATTAGTTCTCTTTATCCTTTAATCGGTTTATCGCGATCCTTGGGGCTGTCATCAACATAATAGCCGCCACTGTCACCGCCATATCCGTAGCCATATCCGTAACCGTAGCCGTAGCCATAACCCTTACCATAGCCGTAGGCGTAGGAGTAATTGTAACGGGTCTTGCTCACCTTGATATCGTTGATGAGAATCGTCAGGTTCTTGATCTTCTTCTCATCAGACAAGCGCTCAAGCTCGTACATGTACTGCTGCTCAACACGACCGTCACGAATGACGTAGATGGTCAGGTCAACATGGCGGTTAACAACTGCAGCATCAGCAATCAGGTTGTAAGGCACGGTATCAAGGATGACATAGTCATATTCTTTCTTGAGCTGATCAACCATTTTGGTCATGTTTTCGCTCAGGAGCAGGGCTGTTGGGTTGGGCGGGATAGCGCCGACACTGATAATGTCGAAGCCCTCGTGCAATGGACCACGATGGATCACCTTGTTTAGGTCAGTTTCTTTGCCCGAGAGATATGCTGATGCACCCTTACCATCTTGTACACCCACATATTCTGAGAATTTACCCTTACGCAAGTCAAGGTCGACTACGATGACACGCTTTCCGACATAAGTATAAGCCAATGCAAGGTTCACCGCAACGAAACTCTTACCTTCACCAGACATGGTTGAGGTGAACTGGATAACTGTGCCTTCGCCTTCAGGTTTGTTTTGGTCGGTGACGAAGTCTAGGTTGTTCCTCACAATTCGGTAAGCTTCGTTCATGCGGTCATTAGATGTCTCGTTTACAACAATCTCACCAGTGACATTAGACTTCTTTGCGGGTAACTCACCCAAAATGGGGATATCGCAAACCTCTTCAACTTCACGGCGCGTATGGATGGTTTTATCCAATGAGAAGTACCAGAACACAGCATAAAGGATAAATGCTGGAATCAACAGACCAATAATCAAACCGGTCAGCACAATACGCTGCAACGGAACTGAGATAGGTGTATAGTTGGGAATCGCAGGTTCCATCACCTTAGCATTAGGCTCGGTGATAGCCATCTGCAAGGCATTCTCTTCACGCTTGTTCAGCAGATACAGGTAGAGTTCCTCTTTGATCTTCTGCTGACGAGTCACCTCGGTGATGGCTTTCTCATGAGAAGGATTCGCCGTCATGCTGCTTTGAGCCTGATTCTGCAGACGGATAGCCTGACTCTGACGTGTGCGCAGTGTGCTGATATAGTTATCAAGACTGGCAATGATGTTTCTCCTTTGGTTGTTCAACGAAGCGGAAAGCTCCTTCATTACAGGATTCTCGGCGCTTGAGGTTGCAGCAATCTTCTGATACTCTTGCATCGCTGTGTTGTACTCCCCAATCTGACCTGCAATGCCGCTCTCATTCATGCCTGTATTCATGGGAATTAGGTCATTGGGGCCCATTGTAGCGATGAAGTTGCGAATCTGAGATGCAAGATTAACCTCAAGATTGATATTCTCGGTTTGGTTGATATGGGACATAGTGTTGCCTTCGCCACCAATCACTCGTGAGTTTACGGAATTTGCGGTCAAAATTGCAACTTCATTGTCCACTCCGCTCAGGTCTTTAGACAGGTCTGACACGCGTTCGGCGATAAATGCTTCGGTATTGCGCGCCACCTGGTTCATGTCATTGATACCCTCTTGGTTATAGGCTACAACAAGAGCATTCAGAATGTCCGCACACATCTCAGCATTTTGACCTCTAATCGCAAGGTTGAGCACATCGCTATGTTGGTCAGCAAGTTCCACGATAAGTGAACCTGCAAGCGTCCTCGCCATACTGTTCGGGTTAGTGACGATTACAGTAATCGTGAAGTCAATGTATCTTTCAGCGAAGTTCTGAGTCTTTGTGATGGCTATAGGACCATATTCAGTATTGATCTTGTTGCCAAAGTGAGCCTTTTTCCACAGGCCGTTATTAATCTTAAACTCATACTCATCTTCACTCTTTGGAACGATAGTGATGGCATAGCCCGAAGTTACTTCTTTAAGAGGTGTCACTTGAACAGGCGTGTCTTTGTACATATTCTCATCGCGCAGGAACTTGTGGCCAAAATACTGCACATTCAGTCCCAGTGAGTTAACCACGACTTCCATCACCCTTGAGGACCTGAGCTTATGAGGCTCGTTGGGAATGTAGTTCACAGTATTAAGACCCAAGTCGCTGAAAGTCATCGACGGAGTGCCTTGAGCACTGTCTTTAGAACGGATCAGGATAGACGAATGGGCGACATAATACTGCGGCTTTGTCTTGCCGTATAGATAGGCTAGACAAGCGCATACAATCATCGAAAGGACAAACCAGTACCAGTTGTAGGCACAAGCCATAAACAATCGGTCCCACTTCACGCCAGTACGCGCGCGTTTTTTCTTCTTCTCTTCGGCGGCCGCTTTTGCGACCAGATCTTCTTGAATTATTTGTTGCATATTCAGCTAATTATGTTCATGATATATGTGGAATTCAGCCAAACAGCAGTCATTGCTGTTGGCTTTACCCCATAATTCGCTGCAAATTTACTGCAATTACATTGAAACGACAAACGATACAATTATAAAAAAAATAAAAAAGAGCCAGATTATTTTCGCATTAAAATGGCGCAAATAGAAAATGGTGGTTGCCACATGGCAGCCACCACTTTGAAGTTCTGTCAGGATGAGTCAGTCAGGTTTGCAGATCAAACCTCTTGAAACACCATGAAAAGTTGACTTTTCTGATTAGTCGATTTCCTCGTCAGCGGGATATCCACCCATCTCACGCATGAAGTTCTTCAGCATCACATACTGCTGGAACAGATGGTTGACGGGGATCTCATCCTTGGTGTAGTCGTGCATCGGGCTCTTGAGGAAGAAACTCAAGAAGCGCTGAGTGCCCCAGCAACCAGCACGGTGAGCCAGGTCGATGAGCAGACACAGGTCAAGGCACAAGGGTGCAGCAAGGATTGAGTCGCGGCACAGGAAGTTGATCTTGATCTGCATGGGATAGCCCATCCAGCCAAAGATGTCGATGTTGTCCCAACCTTCCTTATTGTCATTGCGGGGCGGGTAGTAGTTGATGCGCACCTTGTGGAAATAGTCGTTGTACAAATCGGGCTGCTCTTCGGCAACGAGGATGGACTCGAGGGTTGAGAGCTTGCTCACCTCCTTGGTGCGGAAGTTGGCGGGCTCGTCAAGCACGAGGCCGTCACGGTTACCCAGGATGTTGGTCGAGAACCAGCCATTCAGACCGAGCATGCGAGTGCCGATGATGGGAGCGAAACCGCTCTTCACCAGGGTCTGGCCAGTCTTGAAGTCCTTACCTGCGATGGGCAGTTTTTTCTTCTTGGCGAGTTCCCACATGGCGGGGATGTCAACGGTGGTGTTGGGAGCGCCCATGATAAAGGGAGCATCCTCCATCAGAGCTGCATAGGCATAGCACATTGAGGGGGCAATCTTGTCCACCACGTTGTCCTTCATAGCCTTCTCCAGGTCAGCAAGCTTGCCGTGGTACTTCATGTCGGGCTCGACGTAGATTTCGGTCGAAGCGGCCCAGAGCACAACCACGCGCTTTACGCCGGTTTTCTTCTTGAAGTCACGGATATCCTGACGAACCTGCTCGGCCATATCCCAGCGGTTCTTGCATTTTTTCACGTTCTTGCCGTCCAGGCGCTTGGCATAGTTGATGTCAAAAGCGGCCTTCAAGGGCTTGATCTTCTTCAGTTCGTCCTTAACGGGATTGATGTCCTTCTCTTTGAGAACTTCAGCCTTGATGGCGCTCTCGTAGGCGTTCTCGGGAAATACGTCCCAAGCAGCGAACTCGATGTCCTTTAGGTCGGGCATCGAAACGATTTCATTGTAGTGCAGATACTTCTTGTTACGACCTTTTCCTACACGGATTTTGTCGTACTGCGTCATACTTCCGACGGGCTTGGCGAGACCCTTACGGATCATCATCACACCAGTCATGAAGGTGGTGCTCACAGCACCCAATCCTACTACCATAATACCTAACTTGCCGGTAGCGGGCTTTACAATTGCTTTTGCCATAATATTAATCTGTTAATGTTTAGGTTGTAATCTAATCCATTTATAAACACTTGTCCACAATGGGGACATTGGTTCTCAACGACTTTTGTCTCGCAAAAAACGGCGCTAAATTACACCCTTTTTTTTAAACTGGAAACATAACATATCAAAAAAAAGGTTGTAAATAGTTAATTTCATATTCAAATAGCTAAAATATATTAAATGTTGGCTATTTTTGTTGTAGAATATCAAACAAATGTTAATCACGCCCTACGCTTTTTTGCTGCAAAAAAGGGTGTTTTATGATAGTTTTCGCTGATAGTAGCGCCCTAATAACATTTATTTAGAACTGGAAAATGCTATAGCGCATTCAGTTCCTAAAACCTTAGTGGTTAGCCTAGCAGGAATGCCTCTGCGGTGGCGATGTCATCGGCATGATCAACATCAACGATTTTGTCGATGCTGTAAGCCTTGAGTCGCAGGCCAGCTGCAACGAGTGCGCGTTGAAAGTTGCGCATGCGGCTGATGTTTTGCTCGATGCACTCGTCCAGCACCTTGAAGGCGCTGTCGGTCATGGCATACACGCCCCCCGACACATAAGTTGCACCCTCCCATGCTTTGTCCCTGAAGGCGGTGATGTTCATCTCGTCGTCAACATCGACCCACAATGGCTTCTCGTCGTCGACAAACGGTGTCACGGCCCACATTCCGTCATGCGCTGTGTCGGTCTCGAATGCCTCGATGTATCCCTTGAAATCTTCTTCGCGGAAGATAGTGTCCACTGTCGTCAGGCAAAACTTGCCCTGTGGTATCACGCGGCTCAAGTGCCAAAAGCTGTGCATCGAGCTCGGCGTGGTTTTTACCACCAGGTTCAAGGGCACGGGCAGGGTCAGGCTCTCAAGGTACTCACGCACCTCGGTCATGTGCTCGTTGACGATGATGCTGATGCTCTGGGCGTTGCACCTGAGCATGATGTTGATGAGTCGCCCTATCATGGGCTCACCCTGTAATTCTACAAGGGGCTTGGGTTTTGCGACACCCTCTTGGGCCAGACGGGATCCTTCGCCCGCTGCTATGATGGCATAATTCATATACGTTATTTTTAATCGTTATAAATAATGTGGACGTTTGGTGTGTTAGTGGGGTGTGCCGCTCATGGCTGGTCAAGCCATTCGGGCACTTGAGTGACTCGTGTGATGGTGCGTGGGTGGGTCTGGGCATCTTCCTCATCGGTCCAGCCTTTGCCTTTGAGCCACAGCACCTGGCAACCAAGGCGCTCTGCCGGCTCGATGTCCTTGCGCAGGCTGTCGCCCACAACAAGCACCTCGCCGGGTTCCAACTCGAGGGCGTCGACACCCAGTTTGAACAGGGTGGGATTGGGCTTGCGCACGCCCACCACGGCACTCTCGATGATGCCTTTGAACAGATGTCGGATGCCATAGGCGCGCAACACCTCGTCGATGTTGCCGTAGAAGTTGCTTACTAACATCATCGGATAGTGCTCATGCAGTTCTTCGAGCATTGGGCGGGCCTCTTCGACGCACGCGCGTGCAGCATTGTCGCAGTACCCTGCGATTTCCTCCACCCACTGGTCGCGCGTCGCGGCATCGATGGGGTCGGGGAGGAAGCTCAGCTCCAGGGCCACCTTTTTGAGCAAAAGTGTGTGAAAATCATCCTGCGGCAGGATGATGCGTTCACGCGCCAGGGCGCGCTCTCCCTCGACATAGGCCGTGCGGAACGTCTCTTTGTCGATAGGCACACCGGCCTGTTGGTAGCCTTGCCACAGCACTTCGCTCCAGTGAACGCCACGGCTGTCAAGCGTGCCGCCATAGTCAAAGATGATGCCTCTAATCATATCCGATGAATTGTCTTTTCACCTCACAAACGCATCTGAAGCCTAAAAACGGCCTCATTAATCGTCCTTTGTCAGGTCGAGTTTCACGTTGTCGCGCCCGCGGTCCTGGAAGAGCTTGGGCAACGGATTCTTGCGTTCCTCGTCATAGCGCACGCGGTTGCGGCACACGTCAAGGGCCGTGTAGATGGCTTGGCGCATCGATGACTCGTTGGCAATGCCCTGTCCGGCGATGTCATATCCCGTGCCGTGGTCGGGGCTGGTGCGCACGATGGGCAGGCCGGCCGTGAAGTTCACGCCCTCGTCCATCGCGATGGTCTTGAAAGGTGCCAGGCCCTGGTCATGATACATGGCCAGCACACCGTCAAACCGTCGGTAGTTGCGGGCACCAAAGAAACCGTCGGCGGCATAGGGTCCGAAGCACATCACACCGTCCTCGTCATAGGACAGCTGCATGGCGGGAATGATCACGTCGCGTTCCTCGGTGCCCAAGATGCCGTTCTCACCCGCATGGGGGTTGATGGACAGCACGGCGATGCGGGGGCGCTCGGTGTAGAAGTCGCGTTTCAATGATTCGTTGAACAGGCGCAATTTCGCGCGCAGGCCCTCAATGGTGATGGCCGCTGGCACCTGTGCCAGGGGCAGATGTGTCGTGGCCAATGCGATGCGCAGATTGTGGGTACACATCACCATCAGGGCTTTGTTGCCGTCGCCGGCAGCGCTCTCGAGATACTCGGTGTGTCCCGGGAACTTGAAGTCTTCGCTCTGGATGTTCTCCTTGCTGATGGGTGCCGTGACCAGCGCGTCGATGAGTCCCGCTTTCAGGTCGCGCACAGCCGCCTCGAGAGCAAGGAACGAAGCCAGACCAGCTTGTTTGCTGGGGTGTCCCAGTTCCACCTTCACGTCCTGATTGATGCATTCGACTAGGTTGGGCATGTTCTCTTTCAGATGCTCGGCACTTTTCGTGTGATTGATCTGGAACCCGGGCAGATTGCACGCGTTGCGGTGGTAGCTCACTATCTTGCTGGAGCCGTACATCACGGGGATGCACAGGTCCATCATTTCGGGCAGGCTCACCGCCTTCAGTGCCACCTCGATGCCGATGCCGTTGGTGTCACCCAGGGTGATGCCGACCCTCAAACGTTTCTTCTTATCTTCACTCATTTCTTTATTTATCGTCTTTTGTTTAAATTTCAAACTGCAAAAATACAACTATTTTCCCGCCCTGCAACACTCTGTTGTCGGTTTTTGGAAGTCTTTTGTTAAAATCGGCCTTATCATTTGCGCAGTTTAAACATTTTGCCGAAATTTGCCGAACAATTCATTTACCCCCTTTTCATGTTCGACCAATGGCATCAGGTAGATGCCATGAAGTGTGGCAAATGGGGGATTTTAGAAGTATGTCTGAACAACGCGTCATTTTTGCATCTAATAAGAAAGAGCTTGATAATGAGCTTGCTTCGATTCTTGATGGGTCGAAGCGGCTTTTTGTCGTTCACGGTCACAGGTCCTATGTGAACTGTGGCGCACGCGATGTGATAGATAAATTGTGTGCTGATAAACATGTCGTCATTAGTGAGTTTGAAGATTTCACCGAAAATCCCAAACGAAGCGATGTCGATAAAGGCTTGGCCGCGCTTGAGGAGGCTCATCCCGACTTGATGATGGCTGTAGGAGGTGGCAGCGCTATGGATATGGCAAAACTCATCAGGCACTATTCGTGCAGAAATGTCCCTCTTGTAGCCTTGCCCACGACAGCAGGCACTGGTGCCGAGTCAACGCAGTTCGCGGTGTGTTACATCGACGGTGTCAAGCATTCCATCAGCGACGCGGCCATCCTTCCTGATGTGACTATTCTCTATCCTCCATTCACCTATGGTAATGGCCGATATTTGACCTCATGCACGGGCTTTGATGCTCTGGCGCAGGCCATTGAGGCTTACTGGAACATTTATGCGACCGAAGAGTCTGATGAATATGCCCTCAAAGCCATTGGGCTAATCTACGGTTTGCTGCCCAAGACCAACCTGGTTGAGTCTGATCGCGCGGACCTCTTGTTGGGCGCTAATCTAGCGGGACGAGCAATCAACATAACGCGCACGACTGTTCCCCATGCTTTGTCTTATACGCTCACTTCCAAGTATGGCTATCCTCATGGTCATGCTGTTGCCTTGACTTTCCCCTTTTTTGTGGGTTATTATATGGAAGGAGGACGGGATTGTTTCAAGGGGCGGGAGTATGAACGTCATGTCAAGAAAATGAAGAAGTTAGCTGACCTATTAGGGATTGATGGGCCTCCTGAAACTGTCTTTCGCGACTACGTCTCCCGTTTGGGCCTGGGTTTTGACCCGCAGCGAGATTTTGATGACGAAGTGGTCACTCAAGGCGTTAATATCGAACGAGCTAAAAATTCGCCGATGGCCATAGACAGCGAAGTGCTCATGGCTGCGGTGAAATCTATCAGAAATATCAATTAATTTAGAGAATAATGACCGAGAAAATCGTATATGTTGGCATGAGTGCCGATATCATCCATCCTGGTCACCTCAATATCCTGCATGAGGCTGCCAAATATGGTCGAGTAATTGTCGGAGTCCTCACCGATGAGGCCATCGCCAGTTACAAGCGCCTGCCTTACCTGACTTATGAGCAGCGATCATTGGTCGTGAGCAACCTGAAAGGGGTTTCGGAGGTAATGCCGCAAACGACACTGGACTATCGTCCCAACCTGGAGAAGGTGCGTCCTGATTTTGTCGTCCATGGTGATGACTGGAAAACGGGTGTGCAAGCCAAAACGCGACAGCAGATTATTGTGAAACTCGCAGAGTGGGGTGGACAGGTAATTGATGTGCCTTATACCAAGGGCATCTCATCAACGATGTTGAATGAGCGGCTCAAGGAGATTGGCACCACGCCAGACGTGAGACTCAAGCGGTTGCGTCGCTTGATTAACGCAAAAAAAATCGTACGCATCTGCGAGTCGCACAGCGGTCTGACAGGCTTGATTATCGAAAACACATCGGTGATTGTCAACGATACCAAGCGAGAGTTTGACGGCATGTGGGCCAGTTCTTTGACCGACTCCACCAGCAAGGGTAAGCCCGATATCGAAGCCGTTGACCTCACCACGCGTTTGCACGACCTGAACGATGCGCTTGAAGTGACCACCAAGCCAGTCATCTATGATGGTGATACGGGTGGTAAACCCGAGCATTTCGTCTTCACAGTCAGGACTTTGGAACGTTTGGGCATTTCGGCCATCATCATCGAGGATAAAGTGGGTCTCAAGAAGAATTCTCTTTTCGGTACCGATGCCGTTCAGACTCAGGACTCTATCGAAGGTTTTTGTGCCAAGATTCGATCTGGCAAGCTTGCTCAAGTGACCTCTGATTTCATGATTATCGCCCGCTGCGAGAGCCTCATCGCGGGCAAATCGGTCGATGATGCCATGGAGCGTTGTCTGGCCTATGTCAAAGCTGGTGCCGATGGCATCATGATTCACAGTAAACACCGCACAGGCGAAGATATCAAGGAGTTCTGCCTGCGTTTCCGTGAGGTTGAACCCAACATTCCGCTTGTGGTTGTGCCCACGACCTATAACCACGTCACTGAGGATGAGCTCGCATCATGGGGAGTGAATGTAGTCATCTATGCTAACCACTTGCTTCGTGCCGCCTATCCTGCCATGATCAAGTGTGCCGAAACCATCCTTGCCAATGGGCGTTCGCTCGAGGCCAATGATATGTGCATGCCCATCAAGCAGATTCTTGAATTAATTCCTGGAACAAAATAGATTTAAAAGACAAGACAGATATGATATCACCCAAGTTGTTTTATGATGAACTCAACAATCACGGCGTTGAGTTTTTCACCGGTGTGCCCGACTCGTTGCTCAAGAGCCTGTGTGCCTACATCGCCGACAATACGCCCGCCGAACGCAACGTCATTGCTGCTAACGAGGGAGGGGCGGTAGGATTGGCTGCTGGATATCACCTGGCAACTGGTAGGATTCCGGTCGTTTACATGCAGAACTCGGGACTAGGCAACACGGTGAATCCCTTGCTTTCGTTGACCGATAAATTGGTCTATAACATTCCGGCACTATTGATTATTGGTTGGCGAGGTGAGCCTGGGGTACATGACGAACCA
>DAIREJ010000008.1:17482-27270 GCA_036795635.1 Sodaliphilus sp. | reverse complement strand
TCGGGGCCGCCTGGCAGCCCTGTGCAGGCGCTGAGAATAATTACATCAAGGTCGTAATTAACAATTATAACTGCACGTTCACAGCCTATGGCTCAGCCGCCACCCCCAACTACACGGTCAACAACATCACGATGGAAGGCAACAAGCACCCGAATCGCCCGATGAATATCACGCTCAACATGACCAATAACAGTGAGTCGGTCAACAACATGCTCTACATGTTCGTCGGTTCCGCTTCAGCTCCAACAATGGCGGGAGTAGTGAGCCTCGGCAACGGTGAGACAGGTGATGTCCACTTCCGCTACGTGCCCACTGCTGCAGGAAACTACACCATCAAGTTCTCGTTCAACGAGGACGGCAGCAATCCCATCGCTACGCGCACACTCACCATCACCGAGATGCCCGCTGCCAATCTGTCGGGAACGGCTCAGGTGCTGAATGAAACTGGCAGTGTCATCAACAGCGATAAATTCAGCGTGCTGTTGAACATCACGAACAACGGCTCACAGACCTATCGCGAGGACATCTCATTCACACTCTTCAAGAACACCTATGCCAACTACGGTAACGCGGTTCAGTCCAAAGTTCAATACATTGAATTGGAACCTGGCGCTTCAACCACAGTGCAGTTCGACATGGACAATGTGGTCGACGGATGGCGCTACTTTGCCAGGGCTTACTATTACAGTGCCGGCGCCGAGACCAACCTTGTGAGCATCTCGTTCCACACCATCGTCTTCCCCGAGGTGCCTCAATTCGTCCGCGGTGACGTGAATAGTGATAACCGGGTCAATATGGATGATTTGACCGCTCTGATCAACTACCTGGTTTTCGGCGACACTCCAATTAATCATGCTAACGCTGCTGCCTGCGACAGCATCAATAGTAATACGGTCAATATGGATGACTTGACCGCGTTGATCAGCTATCTCGTGAGAAGCGAGTGGTGATGCATCGCTTCACACGTCGTTGTGAATTAATCAATGAAATAAAATGTGTCAAAGGGGAAAACCCTTTGACACATTTTATTGGTATCAGTACGTTTGTCAGAAAGTGAGCGAGACTCCAGCCATGACACCTATGCGTTGTGCTCCTTGACCGTAAAGCAAATCATAGCGACGGTTCAGCAGGTTATGAGTCTTCAGCCATAGGCTGGTCTTATTGTTGAGACGATAGCTGGCTCCGGCATGCAGGTTGATGACATCGTCCATGTTCACAAATTGGAAGTTTGGGATATTGCTGTCAGTGTATTCGGCGAACAGTGCCATGCGTCCGCCACGATACTCGAGGCCCACGTCAAAGGTCAGGGGTTGCCATGGGTGCACCTTGATGTCCAGATTGCCCACTGAGGAAGCGCGGTCAACACCCAGCTTGTAGTTATTGTAGTGCTTGTCGCTGGCAAAGAATTCATCGTCGTGTGGTGCGTATTTGAGGCTTGCCGTGGCCTCGATGAGGGAGCGGTACTTGTAGTTCAGCTCGGCACCGACCCAGTAACCGCGACCGTCAATCACGGTGTAGGTGTTCATCATGCCGGAGCGCATGGCTAACTCTGTCAAACCCATGGTGTTGTAGTAGCAGATGCCCGGCTGATCCTTTACAATGGCAAAGCCAAACGATGCCTTGGCGCTTAAGCCTTGGAAGGGACCCACTTTGAAACCGGTTTCTGCGTCCAGCGGTGTGTAGATGCTTCCGTACATGAGCATCGGGTAGTCATAGCGGTGGTTGTAATAGTGGGTGGGTACGCGATAACCCAGCGCTTTGCTGCCCAAGGCATTGGCATAGAAGGTGA
The DNA here is from genome assembly GCA_036795635.1 of Sodaliphilus sp. Taxonomy (GTDB): domain Bacteria; phylum Bacteroidota; class Bacteroidia; order Bacteroidales; family Muribaculaceae; genus Sodaliphilus. The sequence goes on along the minus strand of DAIREJ010000008.1, from coordinate 25,481 downwards.
AGCCGTCGACCAGCGCCAGGTTGAAACGCACGTTGGGCGTGAGGCGGAAGAAGGCTCCATCGCTGAAACTCAGGTGCGCGTTCACGCCCAATTGCAGCTTGAACATGTCGCCGCGGATGGTGTAAGTGGGGGAGAGTGTGATCTGGCCTACCTCGTCAAACAGGTCGAATTCGCTGCTGGACTTCGCCTTGGCGCCGCGTCTCAGGTATTCGCCCTTGATGCCCAAGGCGGCGGTGGTCAGGTCGTTGATGTCATAGCTGCCACCCAGGGTGAGCACACCCCAGTTGTCATGAGCGCCATGTTTGTAATAGTCATTGAATGGCTTGTCATAGGCGGCGTGACCATACTGCAAGCCCAAGTTGTAATTCAACGGGTTGTCGCGCAACATGAGATGACTCTTCCAGCCGGCGTTCAGGTTGAAGTCAAAGAAGGTCTGCTTCTCGGTGTTCCAGTTATAAGGAGACTTGTAGGGGATGACAAGATCAGGCTCTGGAGTGAAACCTGAGGTGTTCCAACCACCGTAGTAGTTGTAGATATCTACATGAGCCTGGGCACCCAGCGAGAGAACACCCTTGCCCATGGCGCGGCTGTAGTCCACCCCCATTACATTGTCGTTGAACTTCTGCTTGTTGCGGTTCTCGTCCAGAGTGATGACCTTACTGGGGTTCTTGCCGTTCCATGTGCTGTTGTGGTTGAACCACAACCCCAATTTCTCGCGTTCCTCGTTCAGAATGCGGTAGCCGAAGTCCACCCTGAAGTTGGCCTGGGTACCGACGCCTATATCCAGATAACCTCGCTGGTTGCTGAAGTTGTGGGCGGTGCGGTAGCCATAGGGTAGCAACGTGGGAATCGAGGTGGGAACATCGATGGGTGACGTCAGGTCGCTGTAGCCCAACTGGGTCTTTGGACCGCTTGTTGTCGGTTTCTTGACCTTGGGAAGCTCGTTTTTCTTGACAGCCTTTTTCTCGAGGGGAGCAATGTCCTTTTCGAGGGTAATCTCCTTGTTCAGGTTGGTGTTGTCCTGGGCGTGAGCCCCGTTAAGGGCAAACGTCGCGAGCAGCATGGCGATATATATCTTTTTCATAATTATATTATAATGTGTAATGCTAGGTGATTAATTGCCTTTCTTGGTGCTCTTTTTCTTGCTGTTGTCCGAGCTTGAATTGCCCGTGGAGGATGACTTGCTGCCTTTCCACTTGTTCAAGCGGGTCTCAATCTCGTTGAAGATTTCCTTCTCCTTTCCGGGATAACTGCTCTTGAGACTCTGCAGGTAGTCTCGGGCCTGTGCCACGTCGCCCTGCTTGTAACTCATGTCGGCAAGTGTGATGAAACTCTTGGCAAGCCAGTAGGAGTGGGGCGTTCCTGCATTGATTAGTTCGTTAACGGTCTGCTCAGCACCTTTGTAGTTGCCCATCTCATACTGCATGCGTGACAACTCATAGGAGGCTTGGGCGCCATACTCGCTGTTCACGTCCTTAGCCAGTGCCCTGAAGGCGGCTTCGGCTTCCTTGGTCTTTCCCATCTGGGCGAAAGACAAACCGCGGTCTAGCGTCACTTCTTTCTCTTCGTTGGCAGCCAGACCTCCACGGTCAAGCAATGCACCGGCGATTTCCTGCACCTGACTCCAATTGCCCATCTGTTTGGCAACGCGCAACGCTCCAAGTTGTGCCAGGATGCGGTTATCGTCGCTTGAAGCGCGGTTGGCAAGTTCCTTGTAACTGTTCAGGGCTGCCTCATAGTTGCCTTGGCGCGAATAGATGTCACTGCGCATGGAGAGGGCATCTTGGGCGTAGGAGGCGTCACCACCGCCCTTCAACGCCTCATCGATGGCGGTCATAGCATCGTTATACTCGCCCCTGCCGTAGTGGTAGCGGGCGATATAGTAGTGGGCCTTAGCGGTATAGGCTCCGCCAGGATAGTTCTTGAGGTATTGGCGCATTTTGTCTGCATTGGGCTTGGTGTCGATAATGGCCTTCTCGGCGGCCTCGAAGGTCAGGCGTTCCACCTCGTTGATGTCAATTTTGGGGGCATTGGGCACGCTCGAGAGGAACTTGCTGAACTCACCTAATTGGCCGTTGTCGGCATAGATGAGTTTCAGGTCCTCGGCAGCGGCTTGAGCCTCGTCGCTGGTGGGATACTGGCGGATAATCTTTTTGTAAGCCTCAATGGCTTCAGCTTCCTTGTTGATGCTCTTGTTGACCAGTGCGGTCTGGAGCAATCCTTTGCGCGCCTCGGTGCTCTTGGGATAGTTCTTGAGCAGGACGGCATAGGTGTCGAGGGCGTCCTTGTTCTTCCCAAGCAGGGCTTGTGCGTTACCCTTCTCAAGCATGGCCTGCGGGGCAAGGTCGCTCTTGGGATAGGCCTTGACCAGAGCATCCATCTGGTTGATTTCGTCGGCATACTGCTTGTTCAGGCCCATCATGATGCCCTTCTGGTACATGGAGTAGTCGCCTGAAGTGTTTTTGTCAAGTTTCGACGCCTGGTCGTATGAACTTTGGGCACCGCCGAAGTCGCGGGCATAATACTGTGTGTCACCGATGCGGTTATAAGCGTCGGCGACCAGGTCATTTGACAACTGCTTGCTAGCGATGGCGTTCTGGAAGGCTGTCTTGGCCTCGGCATATTTCTTCTGACCGTACAGGCTATAGCCCAGGTTGTACTGTGCCAGACCATAGTTGTCATCGCTCTTGCTCGCTCCCTTGACATATTCCTGTTGATACTTGGCGGCATCCTTGAAGTTGCCGGCACGGTACTGCGCCTCGGCAAGCCACAAGCGGCTTTCGTTCAAGACGGTTTTGTCTTGTTCGCCAATGGCGATGGCTTGTTTCAAATATTCGATGGCGTCTTGGTTGCGGTTGTTGGCAAGAGCCTGAACACCCAGGTTGTAAAGCACGTTCTGCTTTGCTTTAAGTACCTTGGCTCCCGGCTTTTTGATGCGGTTGATGCTGGTGAGCGCACGCTGGTAGTCGCTCGTTCCCATGTAGGCGTCAACCAGGTAACCCTCCACGTTGTCTTTATAACGTGAGTTGGGATACTCGTTCAGGAAATCCTCAAACAGGTCAATGCTCTTATCAAATGGTGTGCGGGCTCCTTTGCTCAGACCCACGGCATAGTTGTAATAGGCTGTCTCCTTGACGTTGCGGTCGCAGTCCATCATCGCAGCCTGCTGGAATGCCATATTGGCGCCGTTGATGTCATTGTTCTGGCGCTTGGCCTGTCCCAGATAGAGATAGGCACTCTGGGCCAATGCGTCACTGCCGTCGGTCACATAGAGCATGTCGTTGATGACGGCGTCATAGTTGCCGTCGCGGAAATCGAGCACACCCATCGTGTAGGCTGCCGTGCGGTAGGGCTCACCTTCAGGGTTGTTCATGTAGCGGCGCAGGTAAGTGCGTGCTTCCACATCATTGCCGGTGTGGTAGTAGCTCTCACCGACGAGTCGGTTCAACTCGGCGTCGAAATAGTCATTCTGCTGCGCAGCGAGCAGTTCCTTGCCGCGCTCAATGACTTGACGGTATTTAGCCTTGTTGAAGTTAATCTGGGTAATATAGTACTGCGACTGGTAACCCAACTCCGAGTCTTGAGGGATTTTGGCAAATTTCTCGCGGGCGGTGTTATAATCGCCCTGGGCATAGTCGATATAGGCTTTGTAGAACTCGCTGGCTCCGCTGTATCGGGGGCTGCGCTCCAGCTCATAGTACTGGTGCTCGGCTTCGCGGTAGTTGCCCAACCTCAAGTTACAGTAGGCACGGCGGTAATCCAGGTCCTCGTCGCTGTTTAGGTCCAGGGCACGGTTGCGCACGAGCGAATAGCTGAGCAAGGCGCTTTCCCATTGTCCGCGATAGAAGTAGAAGTTACCCACCTTCATCTGGGCCTCCATGGCCAACGGGGATGACGGATACTGTTCAATGAAACGGTTCAGCAGGGCCAAACTGTTCTCATCGCCCTGTTCAAAACGGCTCATGGCGATGTAATAGTCTGCTTGCTCGCGCATCGACGCATCACTGGGCAGTTGCCGCATGTGCTCCAGTTGGTCGATGGCTCCCACATAGTTGTGGGATTCATACATCTGCCTGCCGCGCTCAAGGTAGCCGGCTGCTTCACTGTTCATCACGCCAGGCTGCCCCATGGCAAACACAGGGACGGCCACAAGCGCTGACAGCATGATTTTTTTGATCTTTACCATATCTTGCTGTTACTTAGTTATTGTTCTTTATGAGTTCATTGCCCAGGTATGGGGGCATGACTTTTGCTTCACATTAATATTAACTGCAAATGTAGCCATAAATTGCCACATAAGAGTAACACAACATCTAAAATAATGCAAGAAGCTGTTTAAAAATCTAAAATGTGACAGAAAATGCCTCACACACTGGGCTGGACATCCGTTAATTACCATGTCAAAGTGGGCGGTTGTTGCTCCTGTCGAAAAGTTATTGTACCTTTGCCGCATAGGTTTTAAATCAAATAAAGAGATGAGACGTGGTTTGATGATATGTTTGGCAGTTTGTGCGACGCTTTGTGCTGTGGCACAGCGCAACCGCATCTATGTGGAAAATTTTGAGGTGGCGCCAGGTTCTTCGGTGGTGGTGCCCGTCATGTTGGCTAATCAGGACACGACGCGTGGTGCCCAGTTCAATGTGACTTTGCCGCCGGGCCTGCGTTTCGAGGAAATGAATTTGACAAAATATGCCGAGCGCTTGAAGTTCGTCTATAACAAAACGCTCAAGGACGGCGTTTGCAACGTGATGATTTATCAGGTGGGACAGGCTTGCTTTGTTCCCGGTGACACCGCAATTGCCGAAATCACCCTGCACGCCGATGACACCTTCGTGGGCGGTGGCATCACGCTGTGGAAATGCCGTGGGGCGACAATGGACAACAAGTCGATAATCATGGATGGCGTCACGGCGGTGTCCTCTGTCCCGATGAAAGCACAGGGTGGCTCGTTCCTGGATGCCGCTCCTGCGGATGATTAAACCTAACGGCCCGACTCAGGTCTAAATGAAGAAAAATTTTTAGACAACGATGAAAAGATTATTAAGCACGATGTTGTTGTTGGTGGCGATGGTGCTGCCGCAGCAAGTGGGAGCGAGGGATTTCAGTGGCGAAACCCTTAACTACGAGGTGGTGTATCACTGGGGCGTGATTTGGAAGCATGCTGCCGACGCCTCGTTGACCACACGTAAGACCAAGGACGGCTACTTTGCTCAGCTCACAGGCAAGACGCGTTCGTGGGCCGACAAGGTCTATCCCGTGCGTGACACCCTCAAGTGCACCATGGACAATAACCTCAAGCCCTTGCGATACGAGAAACTCACTCATGAGAAGGACTACTATGCACGCGACGTGATCAAGTTCTCTTACAACTATAGCCACACCAATGGACACTGCACCCGCTATCGCAAGGGTGGCACGACAACGCTCGACCTGAGTGCCAAGACACAAGCCTATGACATGTTGAGTGTCTTCTATATGCTGCGCAATCTGGACTACGACGAGCTCAGCCGCAACAAAAACTACACGACGGTCATTTTCTCGGGCAAGTTGAAGGAGTATCTCACCATCAACTACAAGGGTATCGAAACCATCAAGATGCGCGACGGTAGCCAGCGCAAAGCCCATCACATCACCTTCAAGTTCACGCAGAAGGGTGGTAAGCAGTCCAGCGATGACCTCAGCGCATGGATGTCCACCGACAATAGCCGCATCCCCCTGCTGCTGGTGGGTAAACTCCCCGTCGGCGAGGTCAAGTGCTACTACAAGGGTTAAAGGCTTCATCCTCATATCACACTTAAAAGTCTATATTGTTCCAAATTTCACCAATTGTGTGATATTTGGAACTATTGTTTTTGGGAATAATTTTTTGAATTATCTTTGCACCCATAAAACAGACCTAATACTCTGACAGCAATTATGCGAAACATCGTTCTTTTGGCGTTATGCGCCATCTCGTTAGCCGTCTCGGGACAAGTGGTGACACTTGATTCCTGCAGGCACATGGCATTGCGCAATAATAAGGAAATCCAGCAGGCCACTTTGGGTATCGAGAAGGCCGGTTACCAGCGCAAAGAGGCTGCTGCGGCCTACCTGCCGCAATTCGACCTCACCGGCGGTTATATCTACAATTCCCGCAAGGTGTCGCTCGTCAAGGAGGACCAGATGTTGCCCACCAAGTCGTTTAACTTGCAGACGGGTCAATATGACTACAACCTGGTCATTGACCCCTCCACGGGTTATCCCTTGCAGGTTAATGGGCAGTATGTGCCATCGACAATCGCCTTGTTGCCCAAGAGTGGTTTGACCTACAACATCCACAATCTGATGGGCGGAGCGCTCACGGTGACACAACCCATCTACATGGGTGGCAAAATCACCGCGATGAATCAGATCACCGAACTTGCCCAGCAACTTGCTCGAGAGATGCACGACAGCAAGGTCGAGGATGTGATTTATAATGTCGATGCCGCCTACTGGCAAGTCGTCTCGTTGTGTGCCAAGCAAAAGTTGGCCCGCAGTTATGTCAACCTGGTTCAGACCCTTGACAATGATGTCAAGGCGATGGTCAATGAGGGTGTGGCCACCCACGCCAACCAGCTTGCCGTGGATGTGAAACTCAACGAGGCTAATGTTGATTTGACCAAGGTCGATAACGGTGTGACTTTGTCGCGCATGCTTCTGGCGCAGTTGTGCGGCTTGCCTGTGAACACCATGATGACGCTCGCCGATGAAGGCCGTGATGACTTGAACTTGAGTCTTGCGCCGTCCAATTTCAATCTCGATGAGGTCTATGACAGGCGACATGATGTGCGCTCGCTGGAATTGGCGACCAAAATCTATGACCAGCAAGTCAAGGTCGCCCGCAGCGAGATGATGCCTAAACTCGCCGCTGTCGCCGCGCTCCATGCCACCAATCCCAATAGCTATGACGGTTTCGAAAACCGTTTCGGGACCGGTTTCAGTGTGGGTGCGACGCTCAGGGTGCCCTTGTGGCACTGGGGCGGCTTGAGCAACAAGGTCAAGGCTGCGCAGGTCGAGGCCGATGTCAAACGCCTGGAACTTGATGACGCCAAGGAGAAAATCGCTTTGCAGATCAGTCAGGCCGCCTTCAGCTATCAGGAGGCGTTCAAGACCTATGAAGCCACCAAGGCCAACCTCGCCCAGGCCGACGAGAACCTGCGCATCGCGGGTCTCGCCTTCAAGGAAGGCATGGGCACTGTTGACGAAGTGCTTGCCGCACAAACCGCTTGGCTCAAGGCCAACAGCGAGAAGATCGATGCCGAAATCAATGTCCAACTCACCCACGAGTACCTCTCCAAGGTCATGGGCTCGATGAACTATTAGGCCTTTAGGTCAAGGTTTTAGCATCAAGGTCAATCTGTGCCGTGACTCCTGTCAGGGCTTTCAAAAAAACTGAAAACTAAAAAACAGACAGCTATAATATGGAAAAAGACGAACAGAGAACTGTAGTCCGCAAGAAGGACAAAGCGTTGCTGGCAGCATTAGCGGTGTTTGCCCTGGTAATGGCTGGTGTTGCCATCGTAGGTATCTTGCTCATCCATCCTGCCGATGCGACCATTCAAGGACAGGCCGACTGCGACGCGGTGCGCGTGAGTGGAAAACTCCCCGGACGCATCGTGCGTTTTTATGTCCAGGAGGGTGACACTGTGCACAAGGGCGACAAACTGGTGAGCATCTACTCCAGCACTGTCGATGCCAAGTATTATCAAGCCAAGCAGATGCAGGAGGCTGCTGCCTCGCAGAATCAGAAGGCCGAGCGTGGTACCCGCGAGGAACTCAAGCAGGGCGCCTACAACATGTGGCAGCAGGCCATCGCGGCACAGACCATTGCCGAGAAGACCTATCAGCGCGTGGAGAACCTGTACAAGCAAGGTGTCGCCACACAGCAAAAGCGTGACGAGGCCAAGGCTGCCTATGATGCCGCCACGGCTCAGGTCAAAGCCGCCAAGGCCCAGTATGACATGGCGGTGAAGGGCGC
>DAIREJ010000008.1:3767-17472 GCA_036795635.1 Sodaliphilus sp. | reverse complement strand
GGTCGAGAGCCTGCTCGAGGACCAGGTGCTTGTGGCTCCCTGTGACGGCGAGGTAAGCGAGATTTATCCCCAGGAGGGCGAACTCGTGGCGATGGGCACACCCATCATGTCGATAGCCAAGATGGATAATATGTGGGTGAGCTTCAGCGTGCGCGAGGAGATTCTCAATGACCTGCCCATGGGCAAGGAAGTGAATGTGCGCATTCCTGCGCTGAACAATCTGCAGACCAAGATGTCGGTCTATTACATCCACGACATGGGCAGCTATGCCGTTTGGCAGGCAGCCAAGGCTCAAGGCCAGTACGACAGCAAGACCTTCGAGGTGAAGATGCGTCCCGTGACCAAGGTGCCCAACCTGCGTCCCGGCATGTCTGTCATCCTCGAGAAATAACTAAAAACCAAGGACTATGATCACAAAATACATAGGTCGTTCCTTCAAGCGCGGGTGCATCCAACTCGTGCGGCGTCCCATGTATTTCCTGCTCATCGTCATCATGCCTGTGCTGTGCTGTTGGTTCCTCATGGATCTCGTTAAGGGCGGATCTGTGCAGCGTGTGCCCGTCGGCATCGTTGACCTGGACAACAGCATTCTTTCCCGTCAGGTGTCACGCACCTTGAACGGATTGCAGCAGGTGAACATCTGTCACCGTTATGCTAACTATGCCGAGGCACGCGATGCCGTGCAACGCGGCGAGGTGTTGGGTTTCTTCCTCATTCCCGAGAATCTTGAGGAACATGCCCTGGGAGGGCGTCAGCCTGTTGTGAGCTACTATGTGAACTACGCTTACTATGCGCCGGCCTCGATGCAGTACAAGGGCTTCAAGACCATGTCACTGCTGGCCAATGGCGCCATCGTGCAGACGGCCTTGCGCACAGTGGGTTTGCCCAACGAGGTCATTGCAGCCACGCTGCAGCCCTATCAAACTCATGTCCATGCCCTCAACAACCCGTACACCAATTACAACTTCTATCTGAACTCGACATTCGTGCCTTGTTTCTTGTCGCTGTTCATCCTGCTGGTGACAGCGTTCTCGCTGGGTCTGGAGTTGAAATCGGGCTTGAGTCGGCAGTGGCTCAAGACGGCAGGCGACAGCATGTTCCTGGCCCTTGTGGGTAAGCTGGTGCCGCAGACGGTGCTCTTCACCATTGTGGGCTGGTTCATCCAGTGGATGATGTATAGCTGCTATGACTTCCCGCTCAACTGCAACCCGTGGAACATGTTGTCGGCGATGTTCCTGCTTGTGGTGGCTAACCAGAGTTTGGCCGTGCTGTTCTATTGCTTCGTGCCCAATTTCCGCTATGGAACCATGCTGTGCACGCTGCTGGGAATGGTCTCGTTCTCCTTCTCGGGCTTTTCGTTGCCCACCGAGTCGCTTTATCCCTGGGTGCAGTCGTTAGGGTGGGTGATGCCCATCAAGTACTATTTCCTCATCATGGTGGATCAGGCACTCAACGGCATCGACCTGTATTATTCGCGAATCTACTATGCGGCACTCATCGGGTTTACCATCCTGCCCATGTTGATGTCATGGCATTTGAAGAAAGAGTGCCTCAACCCCGTGTATGTGCCTTGATAAGATATGACCGAGAAAGTGAAACATAGCAGACTGTTCCTGTGGTTCGTGCAGGTGCTCAAGGTGTGTGGCCGCGAGTTGCTGCTCGTCTTCCGCGACGAGGGCGTGGTCATCTTCTTCCTGCTGCTCAACGCTGTCTATCCTGTCTTGTATGCCCTTATCTACAATCCCGAGGTGGTGCGCGACGAACGTGTCGTTGTCATCGATGACAACCGCACCGCAATGAGTCGCGACTTGATTCGCCGCATGGATGCGACCCAGGAAGTCGCCATCGTCGGCTATGCGGCTAACATGGAAGAGGCGCGTGAGGCGATGCACAGCAAGGACTGCTATGGCATCTTGCATGTGCCGCGCGACTTCGCTCAAAGCGTTACCCGTGGCGAGCAAGGTCATGTCTCGCTCTATTGCGACATGAGCGTGATGATGCGCTACAAGGCAATGTTCACCGCGCTCACCGATGTCACCCAGGCAATGGGCGGCGAACGGTTGGCGGCCAAGGTCGAGCCATTGACCGGCATGGGCGGTAGCATCATTGAGAGCCGACAAGTGCCCGTGGGCAACCCTGCGATGGGTATCGCCAGTGCCGTGCTGCTGTTCATCTTGCCGCTGGTGCTGCAACAGAGCATGATTTTGGGTATTGCCATGTTGCATGGCGGCAGCATTGAGCGCCGCCGCCGCAACGGCGGGCGCGACCCGATGGCGATTGAGGCAGGACCTGCTGCCACCATCATCGGCAAGATGATGTGCCACCAGATCGTCTATGTCCTGCCGGTCATCTATGTGCTGCACTATGTGCCCTTGATGTTCGGTTTCCCGCAGTATGGCGACCTGCTGCACATCATCTGCTTGGCGGTGCCGTTTATCATCGCCGTTTCATTGATGGGGCAGACGCTGCAGGCCGTTGTCAACGAGCGCGAGAGTGTGTTCCTGCTCTTTGTCTTCTCGTCGGTGGTGTTTGTCTTCTTGACGGGTGCTTCATGGCCTCGTTTCCTCATGTCTAAGTTTTGGCGTGCTGTGGGCGATTGTGTGCCTGGCATCTGGATGGCAAACGGTTATGTTCGCATGCAGGCCGATGGAGCCTTGCTCTATCAGACGGCCCACGAGTACTGGATGCTGTGGCTTCAGGTGCCTGTGATGTTTATCTTGGCCTATCTGGTCGAGCGTTTTGTCAATCGTCGTCGCTACCGCTCCTGGATAGCCGCCAGCGAGGACAACCCCAACATTCTTACCCGCATCGAATACGCCAAAAACGGCGTCGGCTAAAATAAGGACGGTTCTTTTGATGTAATTTTCTTCTCAAAGCGGATGCCCTCAATGAGGACGAGAGTATCTTTTGACCAAAGCGGGTTCTATCAGCTGGGCCGCGATTTCCTCGAAAAACTATCCCAGATTGAACTGTCCTGTGTTTTTGAAAATCAGTTTTTTTGACTATGGTTAAACGAAAAAGCTTTATTTTTGCGCTGGATAATCAAGGAAATGGAAATGTCATCAATAGAACCGACCCTATCTTACCCGACCAGGGTGCTGGTGTGGCGACTCGATGAAGAGGCGCCGCAGTTGCTGGCTTTGTGCCGTGAGGCTGGGATTCCGGTTGAAGATTTGATGGAGTTGCCGATGAAACGGCAACGTGAGAAGGCAACCGAGCGGCTGTTGCTGTGTCGTTTATACGGGCAACCGGTATCTCTGCGCCATGATGAGCAGGGCGCCCCGTTTGTCGAGGGCGTTGACGCCAACATCAGCATCACCCACACGCCGCGGTTGGTGGCGCTGGCTATTGACGACCGTTATATCATAGGCATTGATGCCGAGCAGTGCGACCGCCAGCAGGTGCTGCGTGTGCGCGATAAATTCTTGAATTCCAAAGAAAAACATTTTATTTCACCCGATGACCTTGCTGCTCATGTCATCGCTTGGACTGCCAAGGAAGCCGTCATCAAAGCCGAGCGCAACAGCGCGTTGGACTGGACCAACGGCATCATACTGGAACCGTTTGCTATCCATGACGGCGAGACCGTCTTTACGGCCCGTTGCGGCGACCGTTGTTATCGTCTGGTGAGCCGCCTAAACGAGGAGCACATCATCACGGTGGCAGTCCCTGCCGAGGAGTAAACACCGCCTAGGGGCAATAAAGAGGGCAAATCATCGTTATTAGGTTATACTAAAATAATGAAAATGATGATGAAATATTTCGTCCGCACTGCTGTGTCCCTATTGGTCATGGCTTGCTGTGTCATACCTTCATATGCGTTAGACAAGAGTTTTTATGCCGAGAGCAGCAAACTGGCCACTGGCAAGTGGGTCAAAGTCTGTGTGAAAGAAAGCGGCATTTACCAGATTAATGCCGATGACATCCGCGCTTGGGGCCTAGGTACCGACCTGTCGCAGATTCATGTGTTCGGTTACGGTGGTGCGCCGCTCAGTGAAGCGATGCTCGCCGCGAACTATGCCGACGACCTGCCGCAGATGCCTGTCGTGAGGACCGCCGACCGCATCCTTTTCTATGCTCAGGGACCCGTGACCTGGAAGCGTTACAATGCTTTGGTGCCCCAGTTGCAGGTGCAGCACCCCTATTCCGATTCAGGTTTCTATTTTGTAACCAATGACAGCCGTTTTAGCGACAATTCTATCAACGTGGCTGATAATGAGCCCGTTGGTGAAATTGTGACCACCTATTTTGAGCGTTTGTATCATGAGCAGGACCTTGTCAATCCCGGTGAAACGGGTCGTATCTACTTGGGCGAGAGTTTCGTATCAACCAAGAGCCAGACCTTCAATTTCAAGCTGGATGGGCTGGTTGAAGGAAGCCAGGTGAATGTTCTCACCGAATTCGGTGCACAGACCAAGGGCGCCAATAGTACGATTTCGTTTGCTTATAACAAAACCCCTCTCAATGTCAGTGACCAGGATCTTATAGGTCCCTGTGAAAAGCTCAACCACACACACTACAAAACGTCGCAATCCCAGAAATCGTTCACGCTGGAGGGGACCGACGACCTCAATTTCACGGTCAACTATTCGTGTCCGGGTAATGTGTATGTCGCCAGGTTGAACTACATCACCGTGAACTATGAGCGCAAGATGGCACTTAAGGACGGAAGCCTCAGCGTGGCCTTGGCCGATGCGAAGAACACGATGAGTTATCAAGTGTCGAACTGTGGATCTACCGCACGTGTGTGGGATGTTACCGCACCCTATGCTCCAGTACAGATGAAAGCCGAACTGAGTGAAGGAAAACTCATGTTCACCCCCAATAAAACCGGGCGTCGAGAGTTCATCGTGTTTGAGGAGACCGGCACCTATTCCCATCCTGAATTGATGGGTAATGTGCCCAACCAGGACATCCATGCCCAGCCCACCCCCGACATGATCATTCTCGCCCCGAGTGCCTACCTTGAGCAGGCAGCGCGTGTCGCTGCTCTGCATGAGCGCTATGACCATTTCCGTGTGCTGGTGCTGGACCAGGAGAAAGTCTTCAACGAGTTCTCGAGCGGCACCCAGGATGCGATGGCCTACAGGCGCTTGTGCAAGATGTTCTTTGACCGCGGCAGGAGCGAAGACGGGCACCAGCTGGGTTACCTTTTGCTCTTCGGCTGCGGCAGTTATGACAACCGTTTGGTCGGCTCAAACACCAGTGCGTTGAATTATCCGCATCTGCTCACTTGGCAGACCGAGGCATCCAGCGATGAGGACTATTCTATCACCAGTGATGATTTCTTCGGTATCCTTGGCGACGGCACGAGTATCGGCTACAATCAAAAGATGGATATCTCTGTCGGACGCATGATTGTCAAGAGCGTGGCCGAGGCCCGTACTGCGGTCAATAAACTTGAGAAATATATCACCAAACCATCCTATGGCGCATGGAAGAATCAGGTTCTCATGACGGCCGATGACGAAAATGACGGCAAGCACATGCGCCAATCCAAGAACATGATCAAGGCTGCCCGAGAGAATGGCGGAAATGACATGGTGTTCAACTATCTTTTCATCGATGCATTCAACTCCGTGAGTCAAGGTGGCTCACGCAGTTATCCTGATGCTCGCGCCAAGATGTTCAACCTGCTCCACGAGGGTGTCCTCTGGTGGAACTATGTGGGACATGCCAGCACCCAGAACTGGACGGGCGAAGGACTACTGACACGTACCGATGTGGAGACCAATCTTTACTATCGCCATCTGCCGGTGCTCTATGGTGCCACCTGTGAGTTCTGCCGTTTTGATAATTCCATCCTCTCGAGCGGTGAACGCATGTTCCTGAACGGCAATGGTGGCGTGATAGCGTTGCTGTGCCCCGCGCGACTTGCCTATGTTGACGAAAATGGTCTGCTGACCAAAAAAATCGGTGAGTACGTTTTCTCGACCGATGGTCAGGGCCAGCCACGTCGCATCGGCGATATCCTGCGATTGACTAAGAACGAATTGTTGGAGAATTCCAACTCCAACAACCGCCGCTTCTTTGTCTTCGGCGACCCGGCCATGCGTCTTGCCTATGCCCCCTATACCGCCCAGGTTGAGACCATCAATGGCCAGCAGGTGGATAAGGATAATATGCCGTCATTCAAGGCGCGCCAGCAGGTTGAATTCAGTGGCAAGATAGTGGATTGGAAGGGTGACCTTGCGACCGGCTTTGATGGAACAGTTATTTCAACACTCTTCGGTCCCGAACAGGAATTTATCACTCACGGCTATGGCGAAGAAGGCGATACCGTGCATTACTATGACCGCCCTAATCGCCTGGCTATCAATGTGGATACCGTTGAGGGTGGACGTTTCACAGTTCGTGTAATCATTCCCAGCGAGGTGAACAATGAGTATGACAACTATGTGCCTTCGCTCATCAACCTCTATGCCTATGACAGCCGTGACACGCTCGAGGCCAAAGGCAGCAACAGTGACTTCTACATTTACGGCTACGAGGATGAGGAAGTTGCCGACACAATCGGTCCCGAAATCATTGTCATGGGATTGAATGACGAGCAGTTCGTTGATGGCAGTGAAGTCAATGAATCGCCCTTGCTGCTTGCGACAGTGAGCGATGAGAGCGGCGTGAACTTCTCGTCGGCAGGCATCGGGCACAGCATGTCGTTGACCCTTGACGGCACCGTCAGCTATAACGACCTTGTGGGTTATTACACGCCCATGTATGCCAGTCCAGGCACACTGGGCAGCATCAATTATCAACTCAGCGACCTGTCTCAGGGTATGCACACCCTGCGATTACGCGTGTGGGATGTGTATAACAACGTCAGTGAACGCACGATTAATTTCAACGTAGTTCATGGGCTTGCTCCCGATATTGCCGATATCTATTGCACCCCCAATCCTGCAAGTGTCGAGTCTTCGTTCTATGTGAAGCACGATCGTCCTGATGCGGTGGTCACCGTCACCATCGAGGTCTATGACTTGATGGGAAGGCTGGTGTGGAGTTCGACCCAGTCGGGCCGCAGCGACATGTACACCTCGACACCCGTCACTTGGGACCTCACCGATATGGGAGGGCGACGCGTGCCCCGTGGTATCTATGTCTATCGTGCAACCATCTCCACCGATGGCGTGAAAGAAGCCACCAAGGCCAAGAAGCTGGCTGTCACCAGCGAGTAGTGACGGTTGCCTACGGATATGAACGGCCGGTTCGGTAGTCAACGGACTGCCAGCCGGCCGTTACTTATATCATTGCGCTAACATTTGTTAAAATCCATGCCAATTTCAGCAAAATACTGCCCAAATTACTTGATATATCAAAATTTAAGGTAATTTTGTAGGTTAATTGCATCATGATGATAAACTGATGAATACGAACCGGAACTACGATAACAGGACAATTCTGCCCGAACCCACCATCAGGCGTTTGCCGTGGTATCTGTCCTATGTGCGCATGCTTGATAACCTGCATGTCGAGTATGTGTCTTCGACGCAGATTTCCAAAGAGCTCAATGTGCAGTCTTCCCAGATTGCCAAAGATTTGTCATTCCTCAATATCAGGGGAAAGACACGCATTGGATATGAGGTGCCATGTCTGCTCAAGGAACTGGAGGATTTCCTCGGGTTCAACGAGCATCATGAGGCTGTGGTCATCGGTACCGGTAGTTTGGGCACTGCGCTCATGCAAGATCACGGTCTGGTGAATTATGGACTGAACATCGTCGCTGGCTTCGATGTCCGTGACGATGTCATCGGTGAGCACATCGGTGGTCTGCCGGTCTATGAAATAGGGCAGTTGAGGGAGTGGCAACGTGAGCATCGCGTGTCAATCGCTATTCTCGCAGTTCCCGTTGAGAATGCTCAGGCTGTGGCCGACCTGGCCATTGCAAGTGGCATGACGGCATTGTGGAATTTCACACCTTACCGCATCAAGGCTCCTGCCGATGTGGTGATTGCCAACACGTCGATTTACGCCCATCTGGCGATTATCTATAACAGGATGCACATGACAAGCATCGGTGCTGAACAGGATTTATCAAAACAGGAACTGAAGTAAGCATGAAGGTAATCGGATTCACGGGAAACTATGGCTTGGAGGATGATGTCCCCCAGAGCTACCTGATGGCCGATTCTTCGATCCTGTTTACTGGACGTCCCTTCTTTGTGCCCGACTTTGCTCAGGCCTTTGTAGCGACTCCCACGATTGCTGTCAGGACAGGACGGTTGGGCAAATGCATCGCCCCCAAGTTCGCCCATCGCTACTGGGATGCCATGACCGCAGCATTCAGCGTCTGTGCCCACCAGAGTGACACACGGCAGCTCATTGCCTTAGACCGCGCCTTTGACGGCGCTGCCATCGTGGGCGACTGGGTAAGCACCCAGGAACTCGATGACCCGCTTCACGAGGTGGTCGAGGTGATGGTTGACGGTACAGTGGTCTCGCGCCGCTGTCTGGCTGGGATGTGCTGGCCTTTGGATGATATGATTGCTGGCGTGAGTTCCCGCTGCAGTATCAAGATGGGCGATGTCATCTTCACGGGCGACACGGCGCCTCCAACCACCTTGTCTCCAGGTAACCACTTGACTGCCTCTATAGGTGGCAAGCAGATTCTTAACGTGAAAGTGAGATTATGAACCGATATTGCGAAACAGATAAAACTGAAATATAACTAAAATCATTGAATATGCGACAATTGACAAAACTTCAACTCGTTTGCATGGCGATTCTGGCCATCTTGTGCGTCAGCACCGCCTCCGCATTAAACCCGAACTACTTTGCCACTACTTCTAAGCTTGCGACGGGCAAGTGGGTGAAAATCACTATTTCCGAGAATGGCGTGTATGAATTGACCTACGATGAACTTCGGGCGATGGGCTTCAACAACCCGGGCCAGGTCAAGGTTTACGGCAGTGGTGGCGCTCGAATCAACGAAACGCTGAATGGAAATGCGCCCAATGACCTGGTGCGTGTACCCTTTTTGCGTTCCAATGACAAAATCTGTTTCTACGGGATCGCCTCAATCACTTTTTCGATTGCCGATTATTCCGGTTCGCCTCACTTCGTACGTACACTAAATCCATACTCTAAAGTAGGTTGCTATTTCCTCACCGAGGATAACAACCCCGATGCGAAGCCTGCTTTGAAGTCTACGGTGACGGTGAACAATTACGTCAACACACCGTCAAGTTTGCGCTACTTCTACCATGAGAATGAGAAGGCATCGGTAAGTTATTCGGGTAAGGATATGTTGGGTGAGGATTTCACCAATGACAGGGTGTTCATTGACTATTTCCTTCCTGACCTCTCCGACAGTTCGATTGTTGTTCACACCGTGATTGCTGCCAACGTTGACGAGATATCCTATGCCAGTGCCGCCATCCACAGTGGCGGTGCACAGGACACGCTCAACTATGCAGTGTCTTCGTCGCGCATTTACGCTCCGTCAGGCGATTATGTGTATTACAATTACGCCTCACCTTATGCAAGAATCAAACTTTCGCACCCCGCCGAGCAGGGACAGTACGAGCCTTTCTTGAAGTTCACGTCCCAGTCCCCTGGTGTTTCGATGGCAAAACTTGACTATTTTATTCTCACCTACAAGCACCTCAACATCCTCAGGCCTGAAGAGGGTAACCAAGTGTATATGGGGTATGGATTGACTGTAGGCAACGAGCGTTTCCAGCTTCCCAATGCTTCTGAAGGCACTGTCGTTTGGTGTGTCAATACTCCGTCAGCCCCTCTTGAGGTGACCACTTCAACCTACAACGATATCAGCGGTACTGGTTTATACTTCACCTCGATGAGCGCCAACACGTCGCAATATGTGGCCTTCAATCCTAACAAAACATTGAAGAAGATATCGTCTTTTGAACCCGTCAATAACCAGAACCTTCATGGATTGACAACTCCTGATCTGGTAATCATTACCGACAAGGTGTTCCATGAGGAGGCGCAGCGTTTGGCCGACATGCACGTTGCTGTCGATGGCATCGATGTACTGGTCGTTGATCAGGACCAGATTTTCAACGAGTTCTCAAGCGGTACGCGTGATGGTATGGCCTATCGCTTGTTCCTTAAGATGCTGTTTGATCGCAATAGCTCAAAGCTCAAAAACATGTTGCTCTTTGGGCCTGGCTCGTTTGACAACCGTGAGCTCCTGGGTGAGCATCCTGGTAACCTCTTAACCTATCAGAGTGATAACAGTAACTATGCCGACTTCTCCTACACAAGTGATGACTTCTTCGGTTTCCTCGCTGATAATTCGGGCGCTAATGTTCCTGCTGATAAACTTTCTATTGGTGTGGGACGTATCACTTGTGCCACTCTCGACGAGGCAAAGAGCGACGTTGACAAGATTGTCAAGTATTATGCTAACCCCGATTATGGTGTATGGCGCAACAACACGATGGTCATGAGCGATAGTCCCGACAAGGGTCTTCATGTCTTCCAAGGTGAAGGATACAAGAATATGATTGACAATGAGTTGCACACAGGTATGCATGCCTATACGATTCACAACTCAATGTATCCTCGTTCCAATATGCAACCCACGGTTGTCGCAAGGCGCCGTGATGGTATCGAGGCAAACCACAAATTGAGCAACCTATTCAAGGAGGGTCTGTACTTCGCTACTTATGTGGGTCATGCGGGCCCTGTCATGTTCACCAAGTACAGCAACACTTGGAGGACCAGTGATGTGGTGTCCACCAAGTATGACCATTTCCCCATCATGACCACTGCTTGCTGTGACGTGGCTCACTTCGATAACGACACGCGAGGCATTGCAGAACTCATGTTCCACCAGCCCGAGGGCGGTGCCATTGCGTTGATGACCTCATCGCGCATGGTATATGCCTCTCACAACGACCAGTTGAACCAGTACTTCATCAATGCGATGTTCAGTCACGCTGCAACTGGCAAGTTCCTCACATTGGGCGAGGTTTATAAACAGGCAAAATTGGGCTTCGCACAGAGTAATGCCAATAAGTTGTCATTCTATCTGTTGGGTGACCCTGCGATGAAGATCAACTATCCCATTTCGCGTTTCAACATTATTTCAGTGAATGGTACTAACATGACCGATTCGACGGCTGTGGCACAGATTTCACCGCTCATGAAGTTCAATTTTACTGCTCAGGTAGTTGATGCTGATGGCAATCTGGACACCAACTTCACTGGTGACGCGACGGCAACACTCTATGACAAGGATGACTTGTTCACCGAACTGACGTTTGCTGTAAATAACGAAAGCGTCACCCGTCCCATCTACAAGGATCGCAATAAACTCACCGAGGTAGCTGGACGCGTGGTGAATGGTGTCTTCAACGGTACTATGATTGTTCCCGAAGCTGTACTGGCCAAAAATGCCAAAGTGCTCTTGCGCGTCTATGCACACAAGGACAATACCGATTACATGGTGAATGGCTTTACCAAGCAAATCAACATGATGCCCTATAACCAGAGCTTGGCAATCAATGATGACGTCGCTCCGGTCATCACGAGCATGTTCATCAACGATGAAGGTGAATTCACCGATGGCGCATCTGTTGGCTCTTCCTCGATGCTCTATATTACGGCTACCGATAACGAGGGCATCAGCGTGCAGCCCAGCACGTTCAACAGAACCATGTCGCTCGTCCTTGATGAGGGTAAGACTTCCTATCGTGACATCACCTGCTATGCCGAGGTCGATGATATGGGCCGACTCTTGAACATTGAGTTCCCGCTTGACAACATTGCTGAAGGTATTCACACTCTCACTTTCACTGTCTATGACATCGTGGGTAACAGCGCAACGCGCACCATCACTTTCTTGGTGGGTATGAGCGGCCAGTTTGAGCTCGTGGCCGACAAGATGCCCGCTTATCTGGATGGTGAAGTCAACTTTGACCTGACCTCCAAGCTGACCACCTCACCCGAGGTTATCGTCCGTGTGACTGATGCCACTGGCAATCTGGTGTGGATGACCAAGACGCACAACTTCCCCGTGGCTTGGGATATGAGAGACATGAACGGCAACAAGGTGCCTGCTGGCCTGTATCGCTACTTCGGAACCTATGACGATGGCAGCCACAATGGCGGCACGGCAATCAACAAGCTCATCGTGCTTGACCCGCTGAAGACGGCGGCCAGGAAATGATGCGACGACTTGAATAATCAACGCGCGGGAGCCTCAGCAGGTTCCCGCGCGATTGTTTTATCTTGATGATAGGGTATGAAAATAATATTGCGGCAGCACCTCACGAGGTGTAGCCGCAATAGCTGTTACTTTGTGCTGTCTGGTCGCGATTACTCGCCGGGAGCGATTGCGCCAGTGGGGCAAGCGTCAGCGCAGGTGCCGCAGTCCAAGCAGGTGTCGGGATCAATCGAGTAGATGTCGCCTTCCTTGATGGCGTCTGCAGGGCATACCGACTGGCAGGTGCCACATGCTACACAGCTATCAGAAATTACATAAGCCATAATTGTGAGTGTTAAGTGAATTAGTTAATAATGTAATTAAGTAAACAGTGCGGCAAAAATAGTGCTTTTATTTGGAATGGTAGGCATGTTTTGCCGTTTTTTCGCTCAAATGATTCAACTTTTTCTCGTTTAATGTTCATTTTTCGCTGTTTTTTTGTACCTTTGATGATGGAGAAACCCAAAAGTTTAATGACCATTCTTTTTTTTGAACAATTATGAACACGACCGACTGGAAAGAAGCACTGGGAAAAGCATTTGATGTGCCCGTGAATGAAGAGACGAAAACACCCCATGAGGAGCCTGCCGACAAGGGCGATGCTCTGACACAACAGGGAAAGACACGGCTCGACATCATTCTTGAACGCAAGGGACGCGGCGGCAAGCAGGCGACTATCGTCACGGGCTTCACCTGTGATGACGAGGCGCTCAAGCAGGTGGCGTCGCAGCTCAAGCGCACCTTGGGCGTCGGCGGCAGTGCCCGCGGCGGGGAGATACTGATTCAAGGAGACTTCCGCCAGCGTGTCCTTGACCAGCTCACCACTATGGGTTTCAAGGCCCGCATCATTTAACACATTATATAGTATTTATCGTTAGGCAATTCTCGCATGAACGGCAACAATCGCAATCTTCTCGTCATCAAGGCGTCGGCAGGGTCAGGCAAGACCTTTAACCTGGCGCTTCAATATATCCGTCTCCTGCTTTTTACCACCGATGGCAACGGCAAGACCATCCCTCGTCGCAAGCCGGGTATGAGCGGCATTCTCAACGTACATCGTCAGCTGCTCGCCATCACGTTCACCAACAAGGCGACCGACGAGATGAAGAAACGCATCGTCAACGAATTGTACTGCCTGTCCCAGGAAGGCATGAAAAGTGACTATCTGAAGGTGTTCATGGGCGAGTCGGGCCTTGATGAACCGTCCTTGAGGACGTTGGCAAGACAGGCGCTGCATGAACTGCTGTTTGATTACAGCAACTTCAATGTGAGTACCATTGATTCATTCTTCCAGGTGATTCTGCGCAATTTCGCGCGGGAATTGGACCGCGATTTCAATTATGACATTCAGCTCGAGGAAGTCTATGCCGTGCGGGTTGCACTGCATCATTTTCTGCTATCGCTGGGGCAGGACGGTAAGCCTTCTCAAGTGGATTTGTGGGTAAAGGAATATCTGCGCCACATGACACATGGCGACGCGAACAAGAGGCGTTGGAAATTCTTTGACGATGGAGGCGAACTGCTCGAATTTGC
>DAIREJ010000008.1:0-3757 GCA_036795635.1 Sodaliphilus sp. | reverse complement strand
CACGGGACTGTATTTCTACGACAATCGCGTGTGCGAATTTGCCAAGCAGATCAACAATGAACTCTTCCGCAGCCACATGGAGGAAATCAGGAACTATTTGGGGTGTGTTGATGAGAATAAGGAGTTCAAGAGCGACTTTAAACTTATCCGAGAGTTTAAGAAGCACATGCATCAGGTCGTGGAGAGCCTCGAGGCAGAGCTTCAACAAGTCGGCGAGGAGTTGTTGGACGAGTTGAGGCAGGTGGCTGGGGGACTCAAAGGAAACAGCGCATTGCTCAATGCCCTGAATGCGGGTGGCATCAAGACTAAATCCCTTCAGGGTGCAGACGAGACGAAAATTGCCAGCCAGTTCAAGAAAGATGCCGTCATCGAGCCCGAACGGATTGCCCGCATCACACGCCTCGTTGCACGGAATTTTGATTTGCAGCCGTTGATGACGTTTTTCAAGTCGGTGGAGAGCAGTTTGGGATTGCTTGGCATGTTGGCGATGATTGATGTGTTTCTGGAACGTTTCCGCCACGAGACCAACTCCATCCTTATCGGCGACACCAACGACCTCATCGGCGTGGTGCTTGAGAGTGGCTCGGATTTTGTCTATGAGCGAGTGGGAACGACGATTTCCCACTTCATGATTGATGAGTTCCAGGACACGAGCACCAAGCAGTACGAGAACTTCAGTGGACTGCTGCGCGAGAGTCTGGCCAATAACAATTTCAATATGCTCATTGGCGATGCCAAACAGTCGATTTACCGCTTCCGCAATGCCGACCCAGCCGTCTTCCGAGATAAGGTGGGTGAGGACTTTGCCGATGACATCAACCAGCCCAAGGTCAAGCCGGGAGAACCGCAGTCCATCAATTTCCGCAGTTCGCCCAATATCATCGAGTTCAATAACCTGCTCTTCGAGTACGTCAGCACTTGCTATCCCCAAGTCCCTGCCGTGGGCAAGACCTATCAGGACGTGCGACAAGGTATGCCCCCCAATATCAAGGAGGAGAAAGTCCCTGGCTACGTGCGCGTGCTAACAGGCAACTATAAGCTACTGTTGGATGACGAATTCATCAGCAACATCTTTCGGCAGGAGGGACGTGCCATTGAGGAGGGTCAATCACTTGACGCGCTTGATGTCCTGCCGGCCTACTTGATGCAACTGCATCAGCGTTTTGACTGGTGCAGGATGGGAATCCTTGTCAATTCCAACAAACACGGCAACCAGGTGGTGGAGCGCATCCTTGAGTACAACAGGACGGCGCCAGAGCCCATTAACATCATCTCGGGCGACTCGTTGCTGCTCTGCAACTCGTCGGTGGTGAGGCGCATCATCGCGCTCTTGCGCTTCATCGATATCAACCAGTTTACAGCCGAGGAAGATGACTCCGATTTTGGCGAGGATAAGCCATTGGATAAGGCCACGCAGCGCATGTCTCAAAAGCGGCTCAGCGACCAGCGCCTGTATGCGGGTTTGAGCCGGTTCATCCAGGCGGTTTCATCACACCCCGACGCATCGCCTCAGGATAACGGCAACTTGCTGGATGAGAGTTTGGCATCGCCTGAGGCCGCTGACAATGACGGTGAGCGCTCCGACGCGCGGCTGCTCGAGCAGTTGTTGCCTTCGGGCGAAGAACTGTCCACGCTGGTCAGCATTGTCGAGAACATCATCGCCTATTTCAAACAAGATAAATCGGGACATGCCGATGTGGACCGCGAAGCGGCGTTCCTGCTCGCATTCCAGGACACGGTGTTGCAGTTCTCGTCGATGCGCAATGGCGGCAGTGTCAGGGAATTCCTCAAGTTCTGGGACGAAAAGAAGGACAAACTCACGGTTAACGCTTCAGCGACAACCGATGCCATCAATATCCTCACTATCCACAAGGCCAAGGGACTGGAATTCGAATGTGTCGTGATTCCGTTCGCCAATTGGGAACTGAATGGCAATGACAACGAGCACGCCTATTGGATGACAGGCGATGCTTTCGTCGATGTCTTGGCGGCTCTAGCTCCTGATGCCGTCAAGTGTGATGATGCTATTCTGCCGCCTTTGCTCAATGTGCCCAAGAAGATGCTGGTCGAAGCCTTCGAGAAAGGACAGCTCACTGGCAAGGCACGTGACTTTGTCGAGGAGCAGCTCACCGCAGTCATCCTTGACAACCTCAACAAAACCTATGTGGCGATGACGCGTCCCCGCACCGAACTTCACATGTTCACCGATGCAGGAAAAAACAATGACTTGAATCCCCTGTTGTTGGACTTCTTCAGCAAGCATGACGTCATTCAACCAATCATTGGTGCTGACAATGAGCCGACGGGCTGGTTTGAGTACGGCGAAATCTCGTCGCGCAAGGAAATCGATGCAAAGCGCAAGGAGGAACCCGTGACCGCGCTGCAGGTGACCATGTCGCAATACCCCGTCAACGACATTCCTCTGCAGGTCAAGGTGCGTTTGGAACACGCTTCCAGTTCCAGCATCGACGCGGGAATCAGGCTCCACAGCGTCATGAGCCGCATTCACGACCGCAACGATGTGGTTCGGGTCATCGATCAGGCAGTCAAGCACGGCGCCATCACCCATGACCCTGCCGATCCTTGTAGCCTCGATAACGTCAACCGTCACGTGAGACAGCCCATCATGACCGACGGCACCCGCGTCGCCGCTTGGTTTGATCCGCAAAATATTGTCTATAGCGAGCGCACCGTCACCACAGTTGTTCCACCCTCGTTGTGGAACGAGGACGGCATCGAGAACCTGCGCCCCGACCGCATCATCCGCCGCCCCGACGGCCAAATCCTTGTCATCGATTACAAGACCGGCAAGCGTGACGACAAAAACTACCTCCGCAAACTCAACAGCTACATCGACAGGCTGCGCCGAGTCTTCCCCGACGCCCCCGTCGCTGGCCGCATCTGGTACACCCACCTCGACCTCATCCTCGATGAGAATGGCCAAGAAATCCCCCTGTAGTTCTGTCCCCTGTTTATCCACTCCCTCCATAATATCCATTCAGTCCATCTCGTTCCATTCAGTCCATCCAAAAACTAGGGACTAGAAACTAAAAAACTAATGGGTACAGGCTGATAGCTAAAAGCTTTTTTGTAATTTTGCAGTTTGAATTGACTTAACGACTAGTGACTAGCGACTAAAAACTAAGAATTATGTCTATAGATAATATACTTGCCCAGGCTACCGCACAGGCGGTAAAGGAGTTGTATGGCGTGGATTTCCCCGCCGAGAAGATTGTTCCCCAGACGACGAAAAAGGAGTTTGAGGGCAACGAGACGATTGTGGTGTTCCCGTTCTTGAAGGCGTCACGCAAGGCGCCCGATGTGACGGCGCAGGAGATTGGTGAGCACATGTTGGCCCACTGCGAGGCGGTGGAGAAGTTCAACGTCATCAAGGGCTTCTTGAACATTACCATCAAGCCGTCGTTCTGGACGGGCGTGCTCAAGCACGTTGCCGAGACTCCTGACTATGGCTTCACGGCTGTCACCGATGACAGCCAGCTGGTGATGATCGAGTATTCCTCGCCCAATACCAACAAGCCTCTGCACTTGGGCCATGTGCGTAATAACCTGCTGGGCTATAGCCTTTCCAAAATAATGGAGGCCAATGGCTACAAGGTGGTGAAGACCAATATCGTCAATGACCGTGGCATCCACATCTGCAAGTCGATGCTCGCTTGGCTCAAGTGGGGCAACGGCGCTACGCCCGAGTCCACCGGCAAGAAGGGCGACCACCTCATCGGTGACTTCTATGTGGCCT
>DAIREJ010000007.1:13167-29283 GCA_036795635.1 Sodaliphilus sp. | reverse complement strand
TGGGTACCATTGTTATAGTACACGTCCGGCTGATCGGCAGGGATGGGATGGTCAAGGTGGTCATCGTGATGACCTACATACTGCATATTGATGTCTTTCTCATCACCATAGATACTAACCACATTGATGCATGATAGCATCATCACGAAAAAACAGGTAATAATCTTTTTCTGTGTCATATTCAATGTGAATTAAAAATGAAAGATATGAAAAACAAACGAAATGAAAGTTTCACATGTTGTGAAGGATTTTCACTTACAAAATTATAATAAAAAAATCATTTATACGCAAAAAATTAGTTAACATTTTTAATACTCAATTAACTGATTTTCAGTAATATAGAAAACAAAAATAGTAATCTTGCCGAATGCTGTGGGAAATATGGAGATTCAGAGTGTTTTACCTTCTGAAAATTGCTTGATGAATTCTTCAAACGATATATCCAAGCCCATTTTTTTCATCAACCTTCTTTTGTTGTTGCTGACAGTAACCTCGTTTGCATAGTCCATGCAAATTTTAATGATTTGGCGCGATAAACCAGCGCACAAAAGCAGAAACAAATGTTGTTCGTTTACAGATAACGTTGGATATTTGTCTTCCACGAACGATGCAATGCCGTTATATTCACCGTCAACTGATAGTTTCAGGTTAGACCAGAATGGCTCTTTAGGAGTGGAGTGAATAATTTTCTTATTCTCGGAAAACTCTTTGAATATTCCCACTAGCGGCATCACTTTCTTTGATCCATTAGAAAAAGTTTTTACGCGAAGGTCATAGAATAATTGCTTGAAAGCCCTTTTCCTACATTGGATAATGAAGGAAACTTGTTCAGTGACATTCTCTTGTTTGGCCTCAAGTTCATCGTTTAGTTGTTTCAAGTTATTCAGTTCAATGTTCTTTTCAGCAAGTTGTTGCCTGTAATCGTTACGTTCAGATTCTATAGCCAGTTCTTTTGATTCAGTCTCGTCAATCAGTTTTTTTAACTCTGTCTGAACTTCTTCTAGTTGTGTTTCATATCGTTGGTTGATCTTCCTCAATAACAATATACTACATGAAATCAATAACGCAGCAATCAGTATAAAAGCTACTGTTATCAAGATGATGTTGAATATATGTTCCTTTTCCCGCTTTGTTTCGCGTTGTTGGATGTCAAAATTGAGTTCTGTGCTTGGTATTGTAGTCTCAATGGAAGACTTCATGATACGTTTATCTATATCGTCGGCTTCGCGGATGTGATAGGCATAACTGCGGTAGTCATTTGTCGCTTGGGCCAGTTCGCTTTGCAACAGATGCCAGTTCATGCTGTCCACCGCATCCAATGGGGGTGGTATCATGGATTTGACTCGCAATGCTGAATCAATGCGATTGAGTTTGATATAGGATCGTGCAGCATAATAGTAGAATTGATGCTCTTTGCAATAATCTTTCCCATTCTCAACGATGTCGAGTGACAAATCTTTGGCACATTGATAATTCTGATCATAGAAATAATAGGCTGCTAGTTTTGATTGAAAGAAAAAACGTTTTGATGCATTGATTTCTTTTCCAAGTGAAATTGCTTTCTCAAGAAGATGAAAAGCAGAATCCTTGCCCACAACATTTTCAAATAGCCCCTGTGTTCCAATAGAAGTAATCAGGTAACTGGTGTCACCAGTTATCCCGAAGAACCTAGCTGCTTTTCTCATTCTTGAAACAACTGCGCTATCGTTATAGTATAATCTTTGATAAAGTTGTCCAATTCTTAGGTTGCTATATCCCAAATTGAAGTAGTCGTCGGGGGCGGCGACAGCTTCGGCGTGCTTGTAGTAGAGCATGGCGCTGTCGGGGTGGCCGAGTTCCTCCATGACGGCGCCCTTGTAGATGTAGGCGCGGGTGAGTTTCTCGCGGTCCGACGGGTGGGTGCGGAACCAAGCCAGGGCGCGGTTGATGTCGCTGTCGCTGGTGGCGGTGATGTAGCAGCGGTAGCGTGCCTGCGTAAGCAGCAGGTCGCGGTAGGCGCGGTCGGCCTCGTCGGTGAGGCTGTCGCGGACGACGGCCTCGACCATGGCCAAGGCGCTGTCGGGGGCCGAGCGCATGAGGCTGTCGGCCGCCGTGAGTCGGCTGTCATAGCGACGCGCGCCCTCACAGCCCGTGACCACCGCCCCGAGCACCAGCATGACCAATATGACCGTTACCAGATGCCTCATTAATGGACAAAATTAGTAAAGAGTTCAGAAATTCGAAAGAGTTTTGAGATATTTCCTACAGTGTGAATGAGTACTCATCAGATGATGACGCGCTGGAAGGGAGGGGCGGTGATGTCGCAGAAGTCGTTGTTGAGGAATTTGTAGTGGCCGGCGATGGCGATCATCGCGGCGTTGTCGGTGGTGAAGACGCGCTTGGGGATGAAGGCTTTGAGGCGGTGACGACGGGCATAGTCCTCGACTGCAGCACGCATGCCGCTGTTGGCCGACACGCCGCCACCGATAGCGATGGTCTTGATGCCGGTGTCCTTGATGGCCTTACCGAACTTATCCATCAAAATCTCGATGATGGTGCGTTGTAAAGAGGCTGCGAGATCGGCCTTGTTCTCCTCGATGAAATTGGGATTCTCCTTGAGAGCGTCGCGCAGGGTGTAGAGGAACGAGGTCTTGAGACCGCTGAAGCTGTAGTTGTAGCCCTCGACATGGGGCTTGGCGAACTTGAAGGCCTTGGCATCGCCCTCGGCAGCCAGACGGTCGATGTGTGGACCGCCGGGGTAGGGCAGACCCATGACCTTGGCGCACTCGCCGGCAGCGTCGTCGATGGTCTGTCCCAGCACCTGCATGTCGGTGGGAGAGTTGACTTTGATGATCTGGCTGTTGCCGCCGCTGATGAGCAGGCACATATAGGGGAAGTCGGGGACCTCGGCGTCGGGTGTCTCCTTGACGAAGTGAGAGAGCACATGGCCGTGCAGATGATTCACATCGACCAGGGGAATGTCGAGCGCGAGGGCCAGCCCCTTGGCAAACGAGGTGCCCACATGCAGCGAGCCAGGCAAGCCGGGGCCGCGAGTGAAAGCGATGGCGTCGATTTCCTTGCGCTCGATGCCCGCTTGACGGATGGCCTCGCTCACAACGGGCACGATGTTCTGCTGATGAGCGCGCGATGCCAGTTCGGGCACGACGCCACCGTAGGCTTCATGCACGCGTTGACTGGCAATGACGTTGCTCAACAACACTGTGTCGCGCAGCACGGCTGCCGACGTGTCGTCACACGACGACTCTATTCCCAATATCGTTACACTCACGATTGAATCTCCTTTCTGCAATCGGCTGCAAAGGTAGTCGTTTTGGCGCAATCTGGCAAATTCTGCCCATTATGCAACATGTAAATAAATAGTGGAGATGCAAAACTATGCATCTCCACTGTGCAGATACTATCAAACAAATGATTTAAATCGTCAACTGTTAAGGATGGCCTTGATGACGAAGTTGATGTCGGCGATATTGATCTCGCCGTCATCGTTGGCATCATAGACTGGATCATCGTTATTGGTGAGAATAGCATTGATGAGGGCATTGATATCGGCAATGTTGACCTCACCGTCACCGTTCACGTCACAGGGGTCGGTGCCAGAATCCGTTCCGAAAATAGTGACAAACATGCGCCACCAGTCAGCCGTCTTGTAGGCGTTGAGCGAGTTGCGCGGCACGTATAGAGTTGCCGAGTTATAGGTTGAGGATGAGAAACAGTTGTTGGTCTTCATCGTGGGCGGAGTCTTTGCCGAGCAGATGATGGTGTTCAGTGCCGTACACCCATAGAATGCTTCATCGCCAAGTGATGTCACGCCGCTACCGATGGTTGCTGTAGTCATTGCCGTGCAGTTGTAGAATGCCAAGTCGTCAATGGTGATTACCGAATTGGGGATGACGACCATCGTCAGGCCTGTGCAACTTGAGAAGGCATCAATGCCGAGTGTTGTGACCGAATTGGGGATGATCACATTCTTCAATCCTGAGCATTTCTCGAAGGCCATGGCATTGATACTGGTGATCGTGTTGGGCATGGAGACATTGGTCAAGCCGGTGCACATGTAGAACGCCGCATCGCCGATGGCGGTTACCTTGTAAGTCACATTGTTCACCTTGATGGTCGAGGGGATGGTCACGCTGCCGCTGTAATTTGCTACTAAAATGTCCTTATAGGTCACTTCGACAGTGTTGTTCGAGGTCTTCTTGTAATAGATGCCGTTCACATAGAAGTCAAATGGCAGGGCATCAATCGTATTGAACATGCGCCACCAGTCGGTCGACTTGTAGGCATTAAGGGAACCTCCGGGAACTCTCAATGTGGCGCTTGAATAAGTTGATGCGTCAAAGCAGTTGCTGTTCTTCATTGTGGGGGGCGTGGCAGCCAAGCAAGAGATCGACGTCAAAGCGCTACATTCGCTGAACGCCTTTTCGGCAATGCTTGTCACACCGCTTCCTATAGTCACCGTTGTCATCGCCGTGCAGTTCGAGAATGCCATCATGTCGATTTTAGTTACCGAGTTGGGGATGTCAATACTATGCAGGCTTGTGCAGCTGGAGAAGGCGTCAACGCCTAGTGTCGTCACTGAGTTGGGGATGGTGAAACTCGTCAGTTTCGAGCATTTCTCGAACGCGCAACCGTCAATGATAGTGATGGTATTGGGCAAGGACACACTCGTCAGATTCGTACACATATAGAATGCATAGGTACCAATGGCCGTCACATTGTAGGTCACATTATTCACCTTGATGCTTGACGGAATGGTCACGTTACCGGTATAAACGTTGTTCAAGATGTCTTTATAAGTCACCTCGACGGTGTTGTTCGAGGTTTTCTTGTAATAGATGCCGTCGACGCAGAAGTCAAATGATAAGGCATTGATGGTGCTGAACATGCGCCACCAGTCGGCCGACTTGTAGGCATTAAGCGAGCCTCCGGGAACGCTCAATGTGGCGCTTGAATAAGTTGATGCGTCAAAGCAGTCGCTGGATGACATGGTGGGTGGCGTTGATGCCAAGCATGTAACGTTTGACAGCGATGGGCAGTTAGCGAACACTGTGCTTCCGAGCTTCGTCAAACCACTGCCGAGGGTGACAGACGACAGTACATCACACCCCTTGAACGTGGCATTGCCGATTTCAGTTACCGTATTGGGAATTTCCACTTTAGTCAGCTTCTTGCACCCAAAGAACATGTAATTGGTCAATGTCTTAATGCCGGTCCCGATCGTCACGCTCTGAAGTGATGAGCAGTTATAAAACACATTGGCATCCACGTTTGTCACGCTGTTAGGAATAGTGATGCTCTTCAAGCCCGTGATGCCGAATGCCTGACGTCCCAACGTCGTTACCGAGTTCGGTATCGTCACTGCGGTAAGGCCGGTAGAGTAGGCAAACGCATTCTGCCCCACCTCTGTCACCTGATACGTCTTGCCGTTATAGGTCACGCTGGATGGAATGGTGACTGTACCGCTATAAGAGTTATATGACGAGGAATAATAGGTCACACTCACGGTACTGGAACCTGTGATTTGGTAATAGATGCCGCCAGACGCGAAATCATAGGCTGCAGCGGTTGTGGCGGTGCCCGCTACCAATAAGGCCAACAGGGCAAACTTCAATGAAAGTAATTGTTTCTTCATAATCTGTATGGTTTAATGGTTAAGAAATATACATGTCTAAGAATTTAGCAAAATTACAACAAAATTCTTGTTTTAGCAAATATAAATGCGGAAAATCTCCGCAATCACGCAGATAGATACTGTTTAAAAGTACTGGGCTAGCGGATTCATGTGTGTTCAGAAGCGGAAACCGGCCGTGATGTCGAGGTGGCTGTAGCTGTTATAGAAGCTGTGGAGTGTGCTGGTGTACCAATGGCCCTCGTGATTGAAGGTGAGGGCGTAGAAGAAGTTGCCAGCCGTGCGCACCAGGGCCATGCGCCCATTCATGTTGGTGGACAACAGCGACTTCCTGCCGTCGATTGAGTTGGCGAAACTGTGGCGGTAACCGATGCTGGGCGCGACGGTGATGTTGTAGAGCCAACCATGATGAAAAACCCAGCTGTAGCCGTAGCCGATCATCGCTCCGAAGTCGCGGTAACGGAAACAGTAGTAGGTGACCTGGGTGGGTAGATACTTCTTCAGTTTAGGACTCACTTTGTTCAAGTCCATGACGACATCCTGGTGGCTCAGGTAGATGCCCGCCAGCAAAGAGCCGGCACTGCGTTTCTGGTACTTGGAAAAGCAGTAGGCCGCTGCTTGGCTGTAGTGTGTGTGGTTGAAAATGTAGTAGGCGTCCAGTCCGTAACCCTCGCGCTTGAGGCCAGAGAAAATCTCGTCACCAGTCCATCGCCCCAGCAAGTGCAGATGCACGGTGCTCTCGTCATTCTTGCGGTAGTAACCCTCGACGAAGATGCGCGAAGTGGTGAACGAGAATTGCAGACGGCGGTTGCGGATAAACTTGCCCGCAATCAGGTCTCGCGCGTTGATCATGTAGGTGAAACTCAATCCCATGCCGCAAATCTGGAAACCGAACAGCGAGGTGACATCACTGTTCAGCTGCACCGGAGTTTCCCATTTGCCCAGATGCCCTGAGTAGAAGTCCAGCCAGTTCTCGTTCTTGAGCATGATTTTCCATTTCTTGCCGCTCCTGGTGCCTGGATTGACGACATAGGCTGAGTCGTAATAGTTGAGTGCATGGTTGAGCCAACGGTAGGTCTTGACACCGAAGTCCAGCACTTTGGGATAGACGATGGTGGTGTCGTTGATGCTCCAGCCGTGGCGAAAGATCCGTTGTTTCCATGCCTCCTTGTCATCGACAATGGCAATGACGGTATCGATGGGTGTGGCGAGTTGGATACTACAATCTTTGGGCGGCTCAAGCGCCACGGTGTCGTTCATGTTCAGCCTTTCATGGGCCAGCGATGTGATGCATCCCAACCAAAGCGAAAAAAGCAGTATGACGGCACGCCTCAACATCATTCGGTCCTTTGGGATGAGCGTAGAGTCACCATCGGCACAGGTTGGCGCACACTGCTGTCGCGTTGCTCTTCGGGTGACGGCATCCGTCTGTGAATAGAGTCTTCTTGGGCCGGCTGGAGTTGCAGTGTTGCGTCGTCATGCTTGCGTCGCGGCTTGTCGAAGTCGTGTTTCCACACGATGCCTACGCCCTGGGTGGTGAGGGCATTGCGCAGATAGTAGTTCTGGTCGTTGAAGTGGTTATAGGCTTTTAGTCGGAAAGTGCCCTTGTTGTTGAGCAGGTACTCCAGGTCAAAGTCGCCGATGAAGTTGGTGTTGCTGGTGTTGTAGGTGTTATCGCGATAACCGAAATTGCCGTTCAGCAGCAGGCGGTTGTTCAGCAACTGGCTTGACAGTGCCACATCGACCTCCATGTCGCTGAAGTCTCCCTTGTTGGTGCGGAAGTTGGGCGCGATGGACAGGTTGTCGGTCATCTTGCCCAAGATGTTGCTCAGTTGTCCCGCGATGGTCGATGAGGCCACCGAGGTGATGAAGTCATTCTGGTTTGCCGTGGTTCCCATGTACTCGGGCGTGTAGAAGCGGTTGAGCGCCAGCAAGTAGATAATCTGCCGGTTCATCATCTCTGGGGTGCTGATGATGCTCTTGACCTTGTGGTAGGCATCGGTGGTGAGCGACGGAAACTCCAGATCAAACGAGATGTCAGGTTCAGAGATGATGCCTTTAGCCCGCAGCAAGGCATGGACGGGAACATTGGTGCGGTTCAGGTCAGGATCCTGGCCGAAGGAGTCGTCAAGGTCGCGGATGTTGGCGTTCAGTGAATAGACCGCTTCCAGGTCAAGCACGGCGGCATAGGGGTCCCCCTCGAAACTGATGCTGCTACCGTCGCGAATGGTAAAGTCCTTGATGATGACATCCTGTAGCGTGAAATTGTAGGTGCCCTTATCCAAGGTGTATTTGCCGTAGGTCTCCAACTCTCCGTTGTTGTTGTAGGTGAGGCGCATGTGGCCACTGCCTGTAGCCTTGATGCGGTCTCCGCCCACGGGATCCATGACGACGGTGAGCGCCACATCGGGCGTTATGTCGCCTTGCAGGTCGATGTTGTAGGCGCTGGGTTCGGAGTTTTCTTCCAGCTGCACCTTCTTGAACTGGTTCAGAATCATCGCGAAGGTGTCCACTTCCTGTGTGATGACGGGTGCAGCGGCTGTCTCACGGTCGCGGAAGGTGATGAAGTCATAGTTGTCGGCCTGCTCGGTATCGCTCATCACAAGGGTGAACTTGCTGCGTGGCGCCGACGTCATGTTGACCCTGATGTTCACGATGCCAGGGCCGCCATCAACGAAGCAGGCACCGTTACCGTAGATGGTGCCGTACCAGTCGGGGTTAATCGACGGGTCGGTATCATAACTCAAGAAATCATGGGCATCGGTGATGGCAAAGCTGAACTCGGGATTATGGAAAGCATCATGCTTGAGCCACCCTCCCAATTTGGCCTCATGGCCGTCCCGGTCATGGATGGGGATGTCGCTGAACTCGATGTAGTCCGGGATGATGTGGATGGGCACGTCCGAGGCTGAATAGTAGCAGTTCACATAGTCGATAAGGAAACGGATGGAGTCGGCCACGATGTCACCCTCCAGATTGATGGTGTGGAAATTGCCGAACAGGATTGCCTTGCCCGACATCTCGCCTTGCACTTCACTTGTGAACGCCTCCATATAGGGTTTAAGGAAGGCCACATTGGCATGGTCGCTGTCAAACTCGATGTACAGCGAATCATCGGCAATGTAGATGCCGCCGCTGAGTCCTGTATGTCGGCCGTTGGGTTGGTCAATGCCGCCCTCGACAAGGATGCCCTTTGAGGCATTGTCATACTCAGCCTTGATGTCGAAGTCGCCCAACAGGGCATCGTTGTAGGTGATGTCCTTGATGAAGAGGCTGGGTGTATAGAGTCGGGGTGATTCTGACATCAGGTCGCTGGCATACACCTTGCTGGTAGCCCTGCCACCAAAGTCCACATGGTCGATGGCGAGCGTCTCGAATACATAATCCAGGTTCACGTCGTTCAGCTCCAAGCACAATTCATCGTCAGGATCGTGCGACACCTTGCCGTTGATGTGGATGAACTGGTCGCCATGGCCGCCTGCCACATTCTCGACGGTCACCACACCGTTGTCGATGTTCACCTGGCCCCGTGCCACCTCCCAAATCGTGTCGTTGAACACCAGCTGCGAGGGATGGATGTTGAGGTCGGCCTTGAGGCCGCCGTTCGTGCCGCGGTCGAGCAGGCAGTCCACATTCAGATTGCCGTGGAAGTCGTGCTCCATGGGCATGCGCCACGACAGATTGGCGTCCATAAGGTTGTTTTGACCGCTGGCATCCAGGTTGAGATCAATCATGCCGTTCTTGGCAGGGTAGCGCGACTGCACATTCAAGGTCACCTTGTTGGTGGCGCTGTCAAGTTCTACAAACAGCTTTGTCTGTTC
Source organism: Sodaliphilus sp. (assembly GCA_036795635.1). Taxonomy (GTDB): domain Bacteria; phylum Bacteroidota; class Bacteroidia; order Bacteroidales; family Muribaculaceae; genus Sodaliphilus. Next base: position 19,833 of record DAIREJ010000007.1, on the reverse strand, counting down.
AATCACTTTGTTTGCGCCTTGCACGATGAGCGGCGCGTCAACCACGAGGTCAAATGTGGTGTCGCGTTCGCTCAGGTTTCCTTCGATGACTGCCCTGTAAGCCAATTTGACGGGCATGTTGAGCATCTCGTTGAGCTCATCGTCGGGATTGACGACGAGATTGAGATGCACATCATTGAGCATGCCATTGTGCGAGTAATCGGCATAGTCGCCGAAGTATTGCGGGAAGGCGTTGGAGAGCATGTGCTTGACGGTGGGCACAATCGTCTTGAAGTCATATTGACCCGACACAAAGCCGTTGATGTGATCGCTCTCGATGTTGATGACCTTGTCATATCCATTGTTGTCGGCATTCAACTGCAGACTTTTGAACGTCAGGCCTTCATCGTTGTGGTTGGTGAAAGCGAAGTTGTTGACTTCGATGTGACCCGAGGCGTTGTCCAGCGAATTGCCCCAGAAGGATGCTGTGGCATTGGCGCTGAGACGCCTGTCGGGATACTGGTCGGTGATGCCTAACCTGGCTAGATCCATATTGTCGGCTTTGATGTTGACATCATAGTTTGACTTGATACCGTCAAGCGAAGCCTTACCCTCGATGGTGACGCGGCCGTTGGGGTCATTCATCGCCAGCGAGCCCATGAAATCTTTGCCCTGTTTTTCGACATCGGCAACGATGCCGTGATAGCGGACACCCTTGAAGTCGACAAAGGGCAGTTGTCCCTGCAGGTGACCTGAGACGTCACCGCCATGAATCAGTGCGTCCACCTGGGCGTCCATCGCCACCTCACCCAGCAGGTCGTGCTTGTCGAGCAAGGTGCCCACTTGCAGGCCGTTGGACTTGACGTGGCCTGTGAAGCGCGAGGTCCCTTGCTGTTGTGTCAAGGAGCCATTGAGGTCAGCATCGCCCAGAGAAGTGCCCACATTGCCGTTAAAGGTGAATTTGTTATGCGTGGTGTGCAACTCGCCGTCCAGGGTGATGTTACCGCAACGTGAGATGATGCCGTTAGCTTGGGGCGTCAAGCCGGGAACGAGGCCCATAATCTTGTTCAGGGTGGCGGCATTGGCGTTCAGGTCAATGCGGTCCAGATCCAATGAGCGGTAACCGCCCTCGTTGGGCAGTACCATACTGCCCCTGGTGTTGAGGGCCAGGCTGCCGTCGTCCATGCGCAAGTTCAACTCGGGCACTTCGATGCGTGAGCCGTCACGCACCACTGTTGCGTCGAGGCGCATCGGGTCGTTGAACTGCTTGAGTTGCGGAACAAATGCCGCCAGATCCGATGGGGTGATTCTGCTGCCCGATGTGCGGATGCACAAGGGTTCCTGTTTCAGTTCGTTGCCCAGGTTCTTGAGCGAACTATATTCCAGGTGCAAATCGTCGAGACGGATGTCGCTATTGGGGAGTTGCACTTTGATATCCTTGACATCAAGGGCGTTGTCGGTGAGGTGGACGTCGGTGGACAAGCGACGCAGCGAGAATCCGCTGCTCTCATCAAACGACAGACGCTTGACGCGGATGCTAAAGTCATTGTTTTTTAATTGAGGCAATGCCAAATCTGCGCGCAGGTTGCTCACTCCCAGGTGATTCGGATCAAACTGACCTACCTTTCGGGGCTGATTGAGCACATCATAGGTGAGGTTTGACTGGCGCACCACTACCGTCTTGACCTGCACGTCAAACGGCTTGGGCGGTTTGTCATCTTTGGGCTTGAAGGCATCGATGATGAACTGCATGTTGGTGGGGCTGTCCTTGTCGGGGCGGGTCACATGGCCGTTGAGCCCGATGATTTCACCATAGGTGACGACAATGCGGCGGTCGGCAAAATAATCCTTAAGGCTGATGCCAACGCCCAGTTTGTCCACGGTCAACAGGGAATCTCCCTGCTGGTCCTTGATGAGGACATCTTGCAGTTCCAATTGGTTGAACGGTGTGACTGAAACTTTACCGATGCTGACCTCGGTGCCCAGGTATTCGCTCAAGGCCTTCTCGCCCTTGCTGCACAGCTGTGCCTGAATGGGCGGCAGGAGCATCAGCAGATAGGTGAGCGCTACCAGCGCGACAACGGTAACCAGTGCGGTCACCACCACACTGCGCACCACATTGTATGTCCCCTTCGTGATATTCATTCCGTCAGGTTTATGACCTAGAGTGCAAATCCAGTGCCATTCGACCCATTGAGAAACTTAAAAGATGTTATTTCACTCGGGAAGTTCGTCGCATTGTTTCAGCCACAGGCGCGACGAGGCATCGCTGGGCATGCGCCAATCGCCGCGAGGTGACAACGACACACTGCCCACCTTGGGCCCGTCGGGCAGGCAAGAACGCTTGAACTGCTGGGCGAAGAATCGTCGCAAGAATGTTCGGAGCCACTTCTTGATAGTGGTGTTGTCATACACTCCCTTGAAGGCCTTGCGGGCTAGCAGGTAGAGCTTGTCGGGTGCATAGCCGTAACGCAGCATGTGATAGAGGAAGAAGTCGTGCAGTTCATAGGGACCCACGATGTCCTCGGTCACCTGCAGGATGGTGCCGTCCTTGGCGGCAGGAGTCAACTCGGGACTGATGGGGGTGTCGAGCACATCGAGCAGGGTGTCGTGGATGGCTTTCCCCTTCTTGGTGCCGTTATCGAACGACGAGGCGAACCAGCGCACCAGATGGCGCACCAGGGTCTTGGGGATGCTCACATTCACGTTATACATCGACATGTGGTCGCCGTTATAGGTCGCCCAGCCCAGTGCCAATTCCGAGAGGTCGCCCGTGCCCAGCACGAGGCCGTTGACCTTGTTGGAGAAGTCCATCAGAATCTGGGTGCGCTCACGCGCCTGGCTGTTCTCGTAGGTCACATCGTGATTCTTGGGGTCTTGGCCGATGTCTTTGAAATGTTGCGTCACTGCGGCAGCGATGTTGATCTCATGCAGCGTCACACCCAGCGCTTTAACCATCGCGCAAGCGTTGGTGTAGGTGCGGTCGGTGGTGCCGAAGCCGGGCATGGTGATGGCATGGATGTCCTTGCGGTTGCGGCCCATGCGGTCATAGGCACGCACGGCCACCAGCAGTGCCAGCGTCGAGTCTAATCCTCCCGAAACGCCCACGACAATGGTGGGGATGCCGGTGAAGTCCAGGCGGCGCATCAGTCCCTCGGTCTGGATGGCGATGATTTCCTCACAGCGGGCATTCAGGCGGTCATCCTCGGTGGGGACAAAAGGCAGGCGGCGCACGGGGCGCTTCAGTTCTGTTTTCTCATAATCCAGCGGACCTGCCACTGTCATGGAAATGTGCTCGAACGGAGTGCCAAACTGCACCATGCTGTCGGCAAAGCTGCCGTTCACACGGCGTTCGTTCTCAAGAGCGGCGATGTCGATATCGGCAATGGACATTTGGGGCTCTGTGGTGAAGCGCTGGCCTTCGGCGAGCATTTTGCCGTTCTCGGCAATGACAGCATTGCCGCCAAAGACGAGGTCGGTTGTCGATTCGCCGTAGCCGCACGAGGCATAGACATAGGCGGCTATGCAATGGGCACTCTGGTGCTTGATCAGGTCCATGAGGTAGGTGTGCTTGCCGATGAGCTCGTTGCTTGCCGACAGGTTCACGATGATGTTGGCGCCGTTGATGGCAGCGATGCTGCTGGGCGGAGCGGGCACCCACAGGTCCTCGCAGATTTCCACGGCGACACGGGCGCTTCCTGCCTCAAAAATCATGTGGGTGCTGAAGGGCACTTCCTCGTCGCCCACCACGATGGAGTCCTTGCCTGCGATGGCGGTGATGTTGCTCGTGGTGAACCACCGCTTCTCGTAGAACTCCTTATAGTTGGGGATATAGGTTTTGGGAATCACCCACATCTCGCCTCCGTTGATGGTCACGGCGCAGTTGAACAAGTGGCCGTTGGAACGCAGGGGAGCGCCCACGACAATCATCGCGGGCGTGTCCTTGTAATGGTCGCACAACTTGACAAGCGCCTGCTCGGCGGCGTCAAGCAGCAGGTCATTGCAGAACAAATCGCCACAGGTATAGCCTGTCACACACAGTTCGGGCAACACTACCAAGTGTGCGCCAGCCTTGACGGCCTTGTCCACTGCGTCGATGATATGGGCGGTATTGCCCTCGACGTCAGCCACATTCACTTGTGGAACGACCGCTGCCACGCGAACCAGACCGTAATTGGTCACCGCTTTCTTATTTGTCTTCTTCATCGTTCTGCCTTTGATTAAATTACTTTAACCTGCAAAGTTAAGCATTTTCACTGAAAAACAGCCATCTTTTGGCCATTTTATCTTCTCATGACTGTTCGATAGGCTCCAAGGCGATAGGCTCCAAGGTGGTCGGATCGCTTGCTAGTAGCAACGATTTGAGTTAATTCTGTTCGCAAATGTTGGCTGCGTTATTTGAAAATGATGTATCTTTGCGGCAACACATCTAAATTTTTATTGTTATGAAAAGAATGAAATCGTGGATGATGGCCGCCATCCTGTTTTGCGGCGCCGCATTTTTTACTTCGTGTAACGGCAATGCCGTCGCCGACAAGGCGGCTAAAGCAGCTAAAGATACTGTGGCTATTGAGGCTGCAAATCGTATTGACCCGATGTTGAAAGCGATAGAAACCTATCTGGTGGACTCGGTCGGTTCGCAATACGCTCAAGGCGAAATGTGCATTCCCGTCATTGCTATGACTTGTTCAGATGGAATGCAAAACGATAGCGTGAACATGTGGGGTGACTTTTGGGTGTTTAACTACAAGGTGGTCGGTGATACACTCAAGACCGTGTCAGGCGGGAACCATGCTGGAAAAATGTTGCTCCTGAAGAATGAAAATGGTGAATTCCAGGTGATGTCATTTGAGCAGGTAGAAGACGGTCATGGCAATCAGGAAAGCGCAAAGCGCATTTTTGGCGAATACTATGATGCATACCAAGGCGCTAACAGCGATGAGAATTACCGTGAGAAAGCGCGTGCCGGTTCTATTGCCGACTATGTGAAAACTCACAATCTGCCTGTCAAGTACTATCAGGACTACGGCTGGCCTGCCAAAAAGATACCGATGGAATAGGTGTTAGGCTTTAGGTGTTGTTTTAGAACGTAGATCTGAAAATGAAATACAGCATTATTGCCATTGGCGACGAGTTGCTCATCGGCCAGGTTACCGATACCAACTCGGGGTGGATTGCGCGGCACATGACGCCGCGCGGCTGGGACGTGAACACCGTGCAGGTCGTACCCGACGATGCCGAGCAAATTAAGCTGGCCATTGACCGCGCCTTTGCTCAGACCGATGTCGTGCTCATGACCGGCGGATTGGGACCGACCAAGGACGACATCACCAAGCCGACACTGTGCCGTTACTTCGGCGGCGAGATGATCCATAGCGAGGAGGTTGAGCGCAACGTGCGCCGGGTGATGGAGCGTCGTCACTTGAAGCTCAACGAGTACACCCGCCTGCAGGCCATGGTGCCCTCGTCATGCCGCGTCATTCAGAACGAGGTAGGTACGGCGCCGCTTATGTGGTTTGAACGCGATGGCAAGGTGCTGGTGAGCATGCCTGGTGTGCCCTTTGAACTGCAAGGAATGATGGAACGTGCCGTCATTCCACAGCTGATGGCGCATTTCAGTGACGGCGAGGATATCGAATTCCGAACCTTTGTGGTAACAGGTATTATCGAGTCGGCTCTGGCGATGGACTTGGACGAGTTTGAACGCGCCTTGCCGCAAGGCATCCATTTGGCTTATCTGCCTGAGGGTGGCATTATCCGCCTGCGGTTGACGGGCTTCTCATGCGACGCTACGGCTCTCAATGCCGATATGGAGCGTCTGTCGCAAAAGTTACATGACATACTTGGCAAACATATCATTGCTGACGGTGATAAACGGCTGCCCGAGATACTGGGTGAGCGCTTGCGTGAGCGTGGCTTGACACTCGCGACCGCCGAGAGTTGCACAGGCGGCAACATAGCCCACGAAATCACGAGCATTGCTGGCAGCAGCGACTACTTCAAGGGCGCCGTGGTGAGCTATGCCAACGAGGTGAAGATGTCGCTGCTGGGTGTGATTGAGCAGGACATTATCAATCACGGTGTGGTGAGCGAACCCGTTGTGCGCCAAATGGCCGAGGGCGCTTGCCGTGCCATCGGCACTGACTGCGCCATCGCCACCAGCGGCATCGCTGGCCCTGGCGGTGGCACTCCAACGAAGCCTGTGGGCACTGTGTGGATGGCAGCAAAGTGCGGCGACCGCATCGTCACCCAAGTCAAACAACTGCCAGGCGACCGCAACCGCGTCATCACCCGCGCGACGACCGAGGCACAGCTGCTCCTGCTGACGTTGTTGAGTTAGAAATGAGAAATTGGATTATTATATTATTGGCGTTGCTGTTGGCTTCCCCTGTCGGGTTAGCCGATAACGTGCGCGAGATTAATGACACGACTTCGGTTTGGAAGCAGCCGGTGCGACGCCTGCATCCCGAGCGGGAACGTGCCAAGGCGATGAAGAAGCTGCAAGAGCAGATGTCACAGCATGCCCAAGAAAAGGCCGACCCGTGGGATACCAGTGATGAAGTATGGGGTACCGTGGACGTGCCAACGGTTGGCGTGCGTGACAGCGCTGCTGTCGAGGGCCGTCGCCTGACAGGTGAGGCCAGCGATGATCTTGGCGCAGGTCAGCGCCTGATGTGGCGCGACGAG
>DAIREJ010000007.1:5262-13157 GCA_036795635.1 Sodaliphilus sp. | reverse complement strand
GCAGGCCTCCACCCGCTCCCGCTCCGCCCTGTGGTTCACCAGGCCCGACGAGCCGGTCACCGTCACTATTGACCAGCTGATGCCTTATTTCGCCGTCACTGATGATGGCGAGTGGCACTCCAAATATGTCTCGACTGACAGCGCGTCCAATGAGGTTTATTTCGCTTTTGTGATGAGTGACGACAGTCTGCCTGGGCCTCTGCGATTGTGTGTGCGTTATCCAGTCGAGGTGCCGATGGAATATGACCAGCTGGCGTTCACCATCGACGGCTATGATTATTTGTTCTATCCTGCTGAGCCTCAATGTAAGTCGCTTGGGTACGGGCAATTTGTTTCGTTTTGCGATGAAGTGCTGCATGAAGGCTACAAGAATCTGGTCTATGCCCTGGCCCACGGCAAGTGGATAATGCTCAAACTGCAGGGTATGGGTGGTGTGAGCCGTGTTAAGGTGCTTACCGACGGACAGCGAGAGGATTTTGCCAACACGTTGGCACTTTTTCTGTTGCTGGGAGGCGAACTCTGAGGACAGCTTGTTCAGTGCAACCGATTGCATAGCCCTTTTCGGCCATTTGCAGGACTTTTTGCACGATTCTGTGCGTCGGTTATCAAAAAACCATTACCTTTGTCCTGATTTTTGAAGAAATCACATTTTTATGATTTAATAATTGATTGTTTTATTAAAGGTTTAATTTTATGAACACTGAAAACATTGGAACTTGGGCTGGTCTCGTGTGGAACGCCCTGAACGATGCCAAGAAGGCTCTGGATTTGAAGGAGCTCCGCAAGGTTTCTAAGCTCAAAGTTAACGAAATGCACTGCGCTCTCGGTTGGCTCGCCAAGGAAGGCAAGCTCAACTTTGTTGAGGGTAAGGATGACATCAAGGTGTCGCTTCGCTAATTATCTCACGCGAATTACCGCCCCGGGATCTTACAACGAGTAATAAATCCCCTTCATAACAGTGATGGCACGGAATCATTCCCGTGCCATCACTGTATTTAGTACTTTAAGGTTGATAAACGAAAAAACCCGTGGCCATAGGCCTCGGGTTATCGTTCTGTAAAACAAACCATTACTAAGCACTTAAAGTCATGCGTGGCTTCACAGCCTGCGAAGACAATAATATTTTTCCATAGTTAGATAATTTGCTTGAGTGTGCAAAGATAAATACTTTTTTTTAATTTACAAAACAAAACGAAGAAATTTTCAAAAAAAAATTATTTGACTTTGTAAATATTTCATCCGGATCTCTTAAAGTCCTGTTTCTGGCACTCGTTATGGGTGTTGATTCATCGTGTGCAAAAAAAGGATGTGCCCGTTATTCTATTTTCGTTTTGTAATTCTAAATGGATGTGACTTGCCCATGATATTGTCAAGGTCGCTCGGGCTGCTTTTTCGTGCGACATGAGGTATCATTATTCATGATATACTACCGAAAACAATAGTTATCATGACGATTTGTTGAAAAAATTCGCATTTTGCTTGTATTTTTCGAATATTTCGTTTTTATTTGCGACCAAATTAAGGAATACCGATCATTTGGGTGAAAAAGTGTAACTGAAGGGTTTTGTCCCTCATTGATTTGGATGATTCATTTCATGATCATTTTTATGAGCAGTCCTGACAGACCTGTTGCATGGTTGTAGTCACCAGTTTGGATGTATCGTTACCGAGAAGGACCGGTGCGTTTTGGATGGTGTGAAGCATTGCCGCTTTGGTGTTGTTTTCACATACTTACTCGAGGGCATGTTCCCTCTGTCGCCTGGCTCGGGAAGCCAGTGTCGGTTCATCGGCATGTGCGGCCGTATGTGTGTACCTACATTATTGAGATCTAAACATTAACAAGATGGAAAATGTAATGAATCAGCGATTGCGCGCTATGCAGGTAGCCACTGGGTTATCGGCATCCTTTGTTGTGCAAGGAATTCACCAATATTGGCTAAAAGCAAGATGATTTTTTCATAAGCGTTGTTTTGGAGGGTGCGGCGCCATCCGCTTGTGTCGCACCTTTTTCAAAACAAAAAGACAATGGCACACCGCCACAGTTGGGAATTAGAAAAGAGTGCATAGGATTTCATCATAAGTTAATAGGAGTTGATAATAATATATAAGGTTAGTGTGGTGTGCCATTTTTTTCTTGAAATAATTCAAATATAATATAAAATGAGTGCTAAATGTTTTTTCAATCTGTGTGGTTATTGCGGGCGTGCCGGGTCGTCGGTGCCTGGCACGCCTTCAATCCCGCAAAACAAAAAACGGACGGTGCGAAAAACATAGATAAATACATTAGGCGATAATTTCTTCATGAATGATAGATTGTTTTACTATGGTGGTTAGAGAAGGTGCGCGGCGCACTCGCCTGCAAGGCGCACCTTCATCTTTTTTATGCTGCCATTCACTGCCCATCTCCTCCAGTTTAACTTGTTTTTTGAAACCAAGCTCAATAAAAAATCGCAAAAAGTGTTGGAAATGTGTTGTGTGGTTCAAAAAATGTGTCTATCTTTGCAGCCGATTTCGCGGCACATGTCTTGCTGGCCTTGATGCTCATGCGTTAGTCAAGTCAAGAGTGTGACACTTGATCGTTGAAACTTCGATGTCAAGGCTATGATGCTAAGTGCCTGACAGTCAAGCGTAGGACGATATTAAACGAGCGAGACACCCATCTGTTGTTCAACCCTGTGATGCCGGTGAGCTTCTCACGCCGGTGGGGAAGAACAGCCTCTCCACGCTGGATGTCCACACCCGAATATTGTGCTGCGCCTGTGTTTTTCTGCGCACAGGCAAGCATGTTTCGCGAGTCTTTGTATGTAAGAATGTAAAACAAGAACAATAACTAAACGAAACAAGAACTATGTCTAAGGTTTGTCAAATCACCGGAAAGAAGGCGATCACGGGTAACAACGTGTCGCACTCGAAGCGTAGGACGAAACGCAAATTCAACGTTAACGTCTTCACCCGCAAGTTCTATTGGCCCGAGCAGGGTCAGTGGGTACGCCTGACCGTGTCGGCATCTGGCTTGCGCAACATTAACAAGATGGGTCTCGATGCAGCGCTGAAGAAGGCTGCCGCCGATGGTCATCTGACTGAAATCATGGTTATTAACAAGTAAGAAAGGAGCAACTGTATTATGGCAAAGAAAGCAAAAGGCGATCGCGTACAAGTGATCCTCGAGTGTACCGAGCAGAAGGGCAGTGGCGTTCCCGGCATCAGCCGCTACATCACCACCAAGAACCGCAAGAACACCACCGAGCGTTTGGAGCTCAAGAAATACAATCCTTATCTGAAGCGCATGACCGTTCATAAGGAAATCAAGTAAAACAACCCTTTAACGACGATATTAGTTATGGCAAAGAAAGTAGTTGCAACCCTTCAGACTGGTGAGGGTCGCTCATGGAGCAAAGTGATCAAGATGGTCCGCAGCGAGAAGACCGGTGCTTACGTCTTTGAGGAGCGCATGGTTCCCAACGACAAGGTACAGGACTGGCTCAAGTAATCTGGCGCGTGCCAACCAAGATATTCGCCTGCCCGCAAGCTCATCGCAGCCTGCGGGCAGGCTCTGTTTTTATCGCAAACGATGGAAACATGAACCAAAAATTGACTACTTGAACAAAATCAGTTACCTTTGTGACTTGAAAAAGACTTACATCAATGAATGATGACAGATACATATTCACACTTGAGATAGCGGTGCGGGACTATGAGCTCGACAGCGAGGGCATCGTCAATAATGCCGTGTATCTACACTATCTGGAGCACACGCGGCATGCCTTTGTGAAACGTGAAGGTATCCCTTTCTGCAGCCTCACGAGGACTGGGTTGGTGCCTGTGGTGCGCCACATGGAGATTGACTATCGCCTGTCGCTGCGCAGCGGTGACGTGATGCTGAGCCGCCTGTGGATTGAGCGCAATGGTCCGCGCTTCATCTTCCACCAGGACATCTTTAACAAGGAGAATGGGGAATTGGTGGTCGCTGCCGTGGTGACCATCGTGAACATGGAAAACGGGCGCATCAATCGCGGCGACGAACTGGCAGACCGTATAGCAAAATATCTGGCGAAAGCATGACACCACTCGGTTTCCGCATAGCGTTCGCCAATTTGCAGGGCATGGGGGTTGACCTTGCACGTAAACTGCTTGACGTGGTGGGCAGCGAGGAACAGTTCTTTGCCATGAACGAGAAGCAGCTGCGTGACCTCACCCGTGGGCGCAGCAAAATCTACGGCGACGCTTACCGCCGTGAATGTCTGGAACGCGCCGAGAAGGAAGAAGCCTTTGTGCGTGAGCACGGCATCAAGGCAGTCTATTTCATGGATGAATCTTATCCCCGTCGTCTGTTGGAGGCGCCCGATGCTCCGGCGATGATTTACACACTGGGGGCTTGTGACTTGGAAAGTCGCCACGTAATCAGCGTGGTTGGTACGCGGCACGCGACCCAGTATGGCATCCGTTTTTGTGACACGCTCATCGGCGATATGGCGGCTCGGATACCTGACCTGGTCGTCGTGAGCGGATTGGCCTATGGCATTGATATTGCCGCCCATCGTGCGGCCCTCAAGCATGGTGTGCCCACCGTGGCTGTGCTGCCGAGGGGTTTGAACCGCATTTACCCGGCTTCACATCGCAATGATGCCATCATGATTGTCAACAGCGGCGGAATGCTCTTGACCGACTACACCACCCAGGACGAGGTGCACAAGGCGAATTTCCTTGCCCGCAACCGCATTGTGGCAGCCTTGAGCGACTGCACATTGATTGTTGAGTCGGCAGGGTCGGGTGGCGCATTAGTGACTGCCTCTCTCGCCATGAGTTACAACCGTGACGTGATGGCAGTGCCCGGACGTTGTGGTGATGAATTCTCCACTGGCTGCAATAAACTAATTGCCACCAACAAGGCCGCACTCATCACCGGTGCCGACGACCTGTTGGCTGCCATGCGTTGGGAGGTTGCTGCAGCACCCCAACAATTGGATATTTTCCCCGAACTGACCAAGGAACAACAGACTGTAGTCGATGTCATTCGCGACCATGGCGAAATCCATCTCAACACCCTTGCCGATGCGTTGGGGCTGCCTGTATATAAGCTCATGAGTGTGCTGGTGGAACTCGACTGCAAGAATGTCATTGCAACCCTTCCAGGTTGCCGTTATACGATGGTCTAAGGTCTGGAGCCATAACTCTTTTAGGCTTTCTTTTCACAATTTTTAAAGCGAGGAGTTTCTAAAATCCGAAAATAAGCAGTAAATTTGCTCTTTATTTCATGGCGAAAACGGACATAATAATTGCAAAGCGATATGAATACTGATAGAATTCCCGATTCAGAGTTCATCATCAATGATGATGGTTCGGCATTTCACATCCATGTGAAGCCCGAACAGTTGACCGACAACATTATCGTGTGTGGCGACCCTGGCCGTGTGACGATGATTGCAGCCTATTTTGATACCCGTGACTGGGAGACCTCCAGCCGCGAGTTTCATGCCATCGGCGGCACCTATCATGGCAAGCCCATCATGGCGCTCTCCCATGGCATCGGCCCTGATAACATTGATATTGTGATGACCGAGTTGGATGGTTTGGCAAACATCGATTTTGAAACCCGCACTCCCAAGGCTGAGCATCGCACGCTCAACATCGTGCGCATCGGCACTTCGGGCGGCTTGCAGCCGTATGTTCCCGTGGGAACGCCGGTTATTGCCAGCAAGGCTATCGGCTTTGATGGTGTCATCAACTATTATGCTGACCGCAACAAGGTGGCTGACCTGGATTTTGAGCGCGAATTCTGCAAATTCGTGAAGTGGAATCCAACGTTCGCCAACCCCTATGTGGTGGATGCTGACCCCTGGTTGGTCGAGAAAATCGGCCGTGACGACATGGTGCGCGGCTACACAATTTCGGCGGTAGGTTTCTATGGTCCGCAAGGTCGTCGGGTGCGCTTGGATTTGGCTGAGCCCGAGTTGAACAGCCGCATTGAGAAGTTTGAGTACAATGGCGGGCACATCACCAACTATGAGATGGAGAGCAGTGCATTGCAGGGCATGGCTGCCATGTTGGGACACCGTGCCATGACTGTCTGCTCCATCATCGCCAACCGTGTGGCAACAGATGTCAACCCCAACTACAAGACCGCAGTCGAGGATTTGGTGCGCACTGTCCTTGACCGCCTGACCGAATAATCTGCGGCCGAACGTCCAGTAAAAGGACGTTGCAGATGATTTAGGATTTAGAGTGATCGCTGCAAGTGGCTATAGGCTACTTGTAGCGGTCTCTGATATTGTAGATAGCCTTAAAGATATCCCGGTCAATGTCGGTAAACGGAATGTTGCGGCGCTTCATGACGCGCTGGGCAATGGTGTAGAATGTCTCGAGCGGCACATTCTTGAACCCTGCACTGGCGCTGCCCTCTTGGAAAGAGGCGACAAAGTTGCGGGGAAATCCGGCACCGTGGATGTTCACTCCCACGCCAAGGACAGTGGCGGTGTTGATCATGCCGTTGACACCGATCTTGCTGTGGTCACCCATGAACAAACCGCAGAACTGCAGGCCTGTGCGCTCGAAGCGCTTGGTGGCATAATTCCACAGTTTGATTTCTCCATAATCGTTCTTGAGATTGCTGGCGCTTGTCCCGCCGCCGATGTTGCACCATTCGCCGATGACGGCATCGCCCAGGAATCCGTCATGCGCCTTATTGCTGTATCCGATAAAGACTGAATTCTCGACTTCTCCTCCAATCTTGCAGTGCGGACCAAGTGTCGTGGCACCATAAACTTTGGCACCGATGCGCACCTTGGCGTCATGGCAGGCTGCAAAACCGCCGCGGATGCATGCACCTTCCATTACCTCGACGTCTTTGCCGATGTATATGGGGCCCTCATGGGTGTTGAGTGTTGCGCCCTCGACGTAGGCGCCTTCCTCAATAAAGATGTGCTTGAGGTTGCCGATGACGGTGTTGGTGGGCGACAGGGGCTGCGATTCTCGTCCCGCCGTGATGCGCAAAAAGTCTTGTTTGAGCACCTCACCGTTCATCTCAAAGATATCGTACAGGTGACGTACGACCAGCGGCTTGCGTTTGGGATAGACAACACGTGTGTAGTGGTGTGAGTCAAAGTCGTGGGCGTTGCCGTTGAATGCAATGAGTTCCTCGCCCACCATCAACGCTTCGCCATCTTCTAATGCAAGCACTTGTTCGGCCAATTTGGCTGTAGGTATGACATGCCCTGCCACCATCAGGTTGCTCGAGCGTCTTGCGTGCAGCGGGTATTTTTTCTTCAGATAGGGGACAGTAAGATAGCTGTAGGTCGCCTCGCCGAGCAAGGACTCCCACTTCTCGCTGATGGTAGTGATGCCCACACGAAGCAACGCAGTGGGACGTGTATAGGTGAAGGGCATCAGTTGCTTGCGCACCTCATTATCGTCAAAGAGGATGATATTCCGTGTTGTCTTTTTCATCTTGTCGTAGATTGTTCAGCGGGCAAAAGTACTCGTTTTTCTTGAATTATCTTGTATCCGCAGGCTAAAATGACTAACTTTGCCAAACATTTCATTATTAATGTAATCAGGAACATGGATTTCATTGAGCAGTACATCAAAGGTGTGTGGGTTATTGAGCCGAAGAGGTTCGGTGACAAGCGTGGATATTTCAGTGAGGTGTTCAAGCAGGCTGATTTTGATGCCCATGTGGGGCACGTTGACTTTGTTCAGGACAACGAGTCATTTTCGAGCAAAGGCGTGTTGCGGGGACTGCATTTCCAACGTGGCGAGTTCAGCCAGGCCAAACTGGTCCGAGTTTCACAGGGTACGGTCCTCGATGTGGCGGTGGACCTGCGTGACGGCAGCCCCACTTGGGGCAAGCATGTTGCTGTCGTGCTAAGTGCCGAGACTGGACGTCAACTGTTCATCCC
>DAIREJ010000007.1:0-5175 GCA_036795635.1 Sodaliphilus sp. | reverse complement strand
TGAGTGATAAAGACTTGCGTGGTCACTCGCTTGATGAGATGACACCCGATTTCCTCGGTTTTTGAGGATAACGTATAGCGATTTATAGATAAAGAACCGTGGACAGCAGTGTTTGTCACTGCCGCCCACGGTTGCATTATTAACAGACTAATCTTAGTTCTTGAAGATGAGGTTACCGTCCTGGACATCGATGGTAATCGGGCGGTCGCGGTTCACCTTCATGGCGATGATGTCCTTGCTCAATTGGTTGAGAATCATGCTTTGGATGGCTCGCTTGACGGGCCTTGCACCGAATTCGGGATCATAGCCCGCTTTGCCGAGCAAGGCGATGGCAGCATCGGTCACATTCAGCGTGATGCCGTTCTTGGTGAGCATCTTCTTGACACCTGTCAGTTGCAAAGTGACAATCTGCCTGATTTGTTCCTCATCGAGCGGCGTGAACATGATGGTCTCGTCGATACGGTTCAGGAATTCGGGACGGATGGTTTTCTTCAACATCCCCATGACCTCATCGCGAGTGTCGGCGATGACCTTGTCACGATTCTCGGGCGTGAGATGCTCGAAGCGCTCACGGATGAGGCTGGAACCCAAGTTGCTGGTCATGATGATGATGGTGTTCTTGAAGTTGACAGTGCGTCCCTTGTTGTCGGTCAAACGACCGTCGTCAAGCACTTGCAGCAGCACATTGAACACATCGGGGTTGGCCTTTTCGATTTCATCGAACAGCACGACAGAGTAGGGCTTGCGTCTGACGGCTTCTGTCAATTGTCCACCCTCGTCATAGCCCACATAGCCGGGAGGCGAACCGATGAGTCTGGTCACCGAGAATTTCTCTTGGTACTCGCTCATGTCGATACGCGTCATCATGTTCTCGTCGTTGAACATGTAGTCGGCGAGCGCCTTGGCAAGTTCGGTCTTGCCCACACCTGTTGTACCCAGGAAGATGAACGAACCGATGGGACGACGGGGGTCGTTCAGGCCAGCGCGGCTTCGGCGCACGGCGTCGCTGATGGCCTTGATGGCATCATCTTGGCCCACCACGCGGCGGTGCAGTTCTTCCTCAAGGTGCAACAGCTTTTCTTTCTCGCTTTGAAGCATCTTGGTGACGGGGATTCCCGTCCAACGAGAAACGATTTCGGCGATATCGTCACTATCCACTTCCTCTTTGATGAGGGCTTTGTCGCCTTGCATGTCACGCAGGCGTTCCTGAATCTGGTTGTTCTCGTCCTCCTTCTGCTTGATGAGGGAGTAGCGGATTTCGGCAACACGGCCGTAATTACCGTTGCGCTCGGCGCGTTCGGCCTCAAAACTCAACTGCTCAATGTCGATTTTGTTCTGCTGGATGCGGTTGATGAGTTCTTTCTCGCTTTTCCACTTGGCGTTGTAGTCGCTCTCGCGGTCCTTGAGTTCGGCAATCTGCTTGTCAAGGTCTGCAATTCGTACCTCATCGCCATCTCGCTTGATGGCTGCACGCTCAATTTCGAGCTGGGATATCTTGCGCGAAATTTCATCAAGTCCCTGAGGCACACTGTCCATCTCGATGCGCAGCTTTGCGGCGGCTTCATCAATGAGGTCAATGGCCTTGTCGGGCAGGAAACGGTCACTGATGTAGCGCTGGCTTAACTGCACGGCAGCGATGATGGCGTCGTCCTTGATGCGCACCTTGTGATGGTTCTCGTATTTCTCTTTCAATCCTCGCAGGATGGCAATGGCGCTTTCCTCGTCAGGCTCATCGACCATAACAATCTGGAATCGGCGTTCCAGTGCCTTGTCTTTCTCGAAATACTTTTGATACTCGTCAAGTGTCGTGGCGCCGATGCTGCGCAGGTCACCACGTGCCAGGGCAGGTTTGAGGATGTTGGCTGCATCCATTGCACCGCTACTCTTGCCAGCACCCACAAGGGTGTGGATTTCATCGATGAACAGGATAATCTCTCCGTTGGCCTGGGTGATTTCGTTGATGACCGATTTGAGGCGTTCCTCAAATTCACCTTGATACTTGGCTCCGGCAATCAGCGCACCCATATCAAGCGAATAGACCTGTTTCATCTTCAGATTCTCAGGCACATCTCCACGGACAATGCGTTGTGCCAACCCCTCTACAATGGCGGTTTTGCCTGTACCAGGCTCTCCAATGAGGATGGGATTGTTTTTCGTGCGACGGCTCAAGATCTGCAGCACACGTCTGATTTCGTCGTCACGTCCGATAACTGGGTCGAGTTTGCCTTGGCGAGCGCGCTCGTTCAGGTTAACCGCATATTTGCTCAAGGCGTTGTATTGTTCTTCGGCACTCTGCGAAGTGGCAGTTTTGCCTTTGCGCAGTTCGTCGATGGCAGCTTTGATGTCGTCATGGGTTATTCCTGCATCTTTGAGGATGGTCGACACGTTTGACTTGACGTCAAACAATGCCAACAACAAGGTCTCGACAGTCACATACTGGTCGCCGTTTTTATTGGCGATTTCAGTAGCTTTGTCAAGTACCTGACTCGCAGGATTGCTCAGATAAGGTTCTCCACCGCTGACGCGAGGCAATTTCTGAAGCGCTGCTTCAAGTGAGCGTTCCACTTGTGTTGTGTTGATATCCAGCTTTTGGAAAATGAAGCGTACAATTGCATCTCCTTCGGTCATAATGGCTTTGAGCAAATGCTCTGGCTCGACGGCTTGATTGCCGCTTGAGCGTGCCACCTGAACAGCCTTCTGGATGACTTCTTGTGCTTTGATGGTGTAATCGCTAAAATTCATATAATTGTTCTCCTTTCTAATTCAGTGTTAATTCCAACTCACACCCCTCAACACTTGTGCCAACACCTAAATCGTGCCATTTTGGCAGTTAAGAATAGAATGCAAAAAAACAACGGTCCGCATATTAATAGCAGACCGTCCAGAGGATTGTGATGCAGAAAAAATTATTTAGCTCTATCAGAGAGTACAAGGATAAATGTCGTCAACGACATAGCAGTGCCTAACATTGACAAGCCGAAGTTTAATAATGGAGGGGCACTCCATGCTGAACGAGCCTTTATCTCACTGGGTTGAACGTAAATAATGTCGTTTTGTTGCAAATTAAAATCAGGGGAAGAAAAGAAGGAAGCATCATTTAAGTTGATGCGTTTCACAGTCCGCTGTCCGTTAGCATCAGTGCGAATGAGCATGATGTTGTCTCGTTTTCCTTGGAGTGTCAGGTCATGACACATCGCAATAGCTTCAATCAGATTAAGACGCCCGTTTGAGGCTTGAATAATACCAGGTGCATTGAAGTCTCCGAGACAGAAAACACGGAAGTTTTGAATACGGCATTCCACACTGGGCTTTTCTGTAAGGTAGCGAGGATAAATCAACGAAGCGATATACTCCTCAATTGACTTTTTCGTCATGTTGACGATATGCAATTTGCCTAGTACTGGAAAGTCGATGTTGCCATTATCGTCGACGAGGTAATAAATCGTAGTCATGTCGCCGATGTTGTAGCCAATGTTAGAACCAAGCGTTGGCACATATTGTAATTTATTGAATGGCTTCACCGCGTCAGAGTTTGAAGACGCAACGTTGATCAACAACAGATCACCAGGCTTAATAGTAAAATCGCCAGCCTGGGTTGTAGCTGCGGAGAGAGCTGCTATTGGAATTTCGTCAATGTTGGTCATGTAAGGAATGTCTTTGCCTGTTTGACAGGAAAAGAGCATTGCCGACAAAGCGATTAGTAATAATAGGTTACTAAGTTTCATATTTCTTTTCTTTTTTTGGTTGTTATTCTTCTAACATGCAAAGATAAATAAAAAAAGTAATAGAGGATGTGTTTTTTGTGAAAATCGTTTTTCTAGATGTGTTTTTTTCGTTTTCTTTGCATTGATGAATGCAATAGATATTCCGGTGGAGAAGCATCCGTGGCCTCCCTATATTCCCGAAGGAGCTTCTGTTCTTTTCTTGGGCACATTCCCGCCCAAGCCTGAACGATGGTCCATGCCATTCTTCTACCCGAACAAAATCAATGACTTTTGGCGCGTCATGGGTCTCCTTTTCATGGATGACCGTGACGCTTTGTGGGACAAATCCCTTGGCCGTTTTGACCTCGATGCTATTAAGGCATTGCTTGATCTTAAGGGTATTGCGTTGTGGGACACGGCAATGGCTGTGCGTCGCCTGCGTGACAACGCCAGCGACAAGTTTCTTGAGATTGTTGAACCTATTGACCTCGCCGCTTTGATTGCTGCACATCCTTCAATCACTCATGTCGTGGCGACGGGAGAGAAAGCGGCAGGGGTGGTTGCCGAACAGGCTGGAGTTGACATCCCGACAATCGGGACTCCTGTGTCGTGTGCTGTCGGAGACCACAGATTCACTTTTTGGCGCATGCCGTCAACGTCTCGCGCCTACCCCTTGTCTTTAGAAAAGAAAGCAGCTGCTTACCGCAAAATCTTCGTTGATTGGAATCCTTCTGGGTGATGAATTAGGTTCGTGTGATTCGGTCCTCGGGTGGTGAGTACATGCCGATGGCTTTTACTCGCGCTTCAAACGTGTCGCGGTCGCCCAAAGCTCCATTCTTGATTTTAGCTCTATAGTTATAGATGGTGTTGACCGAGTAGTGGAGGAACTCGGCAATGCGGCTGCTGTCTTCGATACCCAGACGGATGAGGGCGAAAATGCGCATGTCGGTATTGAGCGTCTCGTGGTCGGGCAGGGTGATGCGGCACTCGGGTTTCAACAATGCATTGAAATCATCAATGAAGTTGGGAAACAAGTGCAGGAAAGTGCTGTCGAAGATTTCATACAACTCTTTCAAGTTGTTGTCTCGCAACTCGCTGTCACCGGTGAACTTATAAAGGGCATCCAGGTCCTTGCTCTTGACCATCTTGTGGACGCGTTTGCGCATCTCATCAAGGCGGTCGATATAGAAAGAGCACAGGTGAATAAATCGTCCTACATACTCGTCCTTAACGCGGTTGGACTCATTGAGTTTGACATTGGTTTCGCGCATCTGACTGTTCAAGTCCGATAACTGGGAGTTCAGTTGAGCCAACTGTATGTTATTATCACTCAGTTCGTTACGGGCTCGTGCGAGCTTCTTTCGCTGGCTGTTGCTGTAGAACAGGATTCCCAAAAACAATGCTGCCAGCAGACTCGATACCACTGCCAGCACAGCCAACAGGCGGTTGGCACGCTTGAGCGACGCCTCGT
>DAIREJ010000006.1:22913-30336 GCA_036795635.1 Sodaliphilus sp. | reverse complement strand
AGTTCATGGTATTGGACCGCCCCAATCCGCTGGGCGGCAACAAGGTCGAGGGCAACCTCGTCGAGCCGGGTTACTTCTCCTTCGTGAGCAAGTATGCCATCCCCTATATCTATGGCCTCACACCCGGTGAACTCGCCATCTTCCTTAACGAGGAGGGCATCATCGCTCAAGAGTCCAAGACGGGTCACGGATGCAAACTCACCGTTATCCCCATGGAAGGCTGGACGCGCGATATGAAGTTCCGCGACACGGGTATGCCTTGGGTGCTGCCTTCTCCGCAGATTCCTACGCCCGAGAGTGCTTTCTTCTATCCTGTGTCGGGAATTTTGGGTGAACTCTATATCTTCAATACCGGCATTGGCTACACGCTACCGTTCCAGACGTTTGCCGCATCGTGGATCAATGCAGACTCGTTGGCGATGAACATGAATGCGCTCAACCTGCCGGGCATGCATTTCCGTCCCATCAACTACAAGCCGTTCTTCGCGCTGAGTGTGGCGGTAGACAAGTCCTTGCAGGAGGTGCACGGCGTGCAGACTTACATCACTGACCCCGATGCCGCCAACCTGTGCCTAACGCAATTCTATTTCCTGCAGGTCATCCACGAGATGTATCCCCAGGTGGAACTCTTCGAGCAAAATCCCAAGCGCTATGCCATGTTTGACAAGGTGTGCGGCACCAAGGAAATCCGTGAGCGTTTCATCAAGCGCTATCGTGTCGAGGACATGGCCGACTATTGGAACAAGGACGTTGACATTTTCCGTGCCCGCTCCTCCAAGTATTATTTGTATCAATAAATCGTGAAAAGAAGAGTTATGGGTAAAGAGAATAAACGATTGTTGTCGCTTGACATCCTGCGAGGTATCACCATTGCGGGGATGCTCTTGGTGAATAATCCCGGCACGTGGAGTTACATCTATCGGCCACTGGAGCATGCCGACTGGATTGGGCTGACGCCCACCGACCTGGTGTTCCCGTTCTTTGTGTTCTGCATGGGCGTTTCGATGGCATTTTCTTTGAAGAAGTTCAATTACAAGATGTCTGGCCCGTTGATGTGGAAGATTGTGCGTCGCACGGTTATCCTGTTCCTCATCGGTTGGCTGGTGCAGTGGTTCGGCCATCTGGTTCGCGGACTTTGCAAAGGTGATTCCTTCAGCGAAGCGGTCAACAATCTGGACACCTTGCGTTATCTGGGTGTGTTCCAGCGTCTGGCATTGGTCTATTTCTTCGGCTCGGTGTGTGCTGTTCTGTTCAAGCGCAAATTCATTCCGTGGCTTGTGGGCTTCATTCTGGTGGCCTACGCCTTGATTTTGGGCTTTGGAAATGGTTATGAGTTCTCGCTCGACAACATCATCGCCCAGATTGACAACAGTGTGCTGGGCACCGACCACATGTACCACGAGAGTGCCTATGGCGAGCAGATTTCGTTTGACCCTGAGGGCATCTTGAGCACCCTGCCGTGCATCGCCCATGTGCTCATCGGCTATCTGGTGGGACGCATGATTCTCAGCGTCCACAACAACACTGAGCGTGTGACCACGATGCTGTTGTGGGGCACCGTGATGCTGCTGGCGGGTTGGCTGCTGCAATACGGCATTCCCTGTGGCAAGAAGATGTGGTCATCGACCTTTGTGCTCATTACGTGTGGTATGGCGATGTGTATTCAGGCAATGCTCATCCACTTTGTCGATATCAAGGGCAAGAGAGGTAGTTGGACACGTTTCTTTGAGTCCTTCGGTGTTAACCCTTTGGCACTTTATCTGTTGGGAACCATTTTAGCCATCCTTTTCGGCGCCATTCCTATCGGTCATAATGCCGAGGGCGGCAACATCACCATCCACAGTGCTGTTTATGACTTCTTCACGAGCTTCTGCAACGAGTACACGGCATCGGCTCTCTATGCCATCGCCTTTGTGCTGCTCAACTGGCTCATCGGTCATATCCTTTACAAAAAGAAAATCTACATCAAAATATAACTACTATCGATAACTATTTAAAATTGAACAATATGATGATTCTTATTGCTGATTGCGGTTCCACTAAGATTAATTGGTGCCTGCTTAACGGGAAAGAAAAGGTAGCGCAGATTTTTACTACCGGAATGAATGCCCTCCTGCTCACCGAGGAGGAGATGAAGGAACAAATCCAACGCGAACTGATGCCCCACCTGACCAATTACAAGGTGGACGAGATCTATTATTACGGCGCTGGCATTATCTCCGACGAGATTAAGCAGCAAGTGGTGAATGCCTTGCGTGCCAACCTGCCCAGTGCAGGAACGGTTGAGGTAGCAAGCGACCTGTTGGCTGCAGCTCGTGCCGTGTGTGGACGTCAACCAGGTATCGCTTGCATCTTGGGCACAGGCAGCAACTCGTGCTATTATGACGGCAAGGACGTGGTGATGAACGTGTCTCCCCTGGGCTATATCTTGGGTGATGAGGGTAGTGGCGCCGTTCTGGGCAAACTGCTCGTTGGTGATGTCTTGAAGAAACAGATTCCGCAGCACTTGTGCGACAAGTTCATGAAGGAGTACAATCTGGACTACACGACCATCATTACGTCGGTCTATCGCAAACCTGCCGCTAACCGTTTCCTGGCTCAGTTCGCTCCTTTCTTGGAACACAACATCGATGAGCCCTCGATTCACAATATCGTGTTGCGTTCGTTCACCGACTTCTTTACCCGCAACGTGGCAAGCTATCCCAACTATAAGGAGTTGCCTTGCAACTTCGTGGGCTCCATCGCATTGTGCGAGAAAAACGTTCTGCAAGAAGCGGCTCAAGCATTGGGTATTACCATCGGCACTATCATGAAGGACCCGATGGAAGGACTGATCAAGTACCACACCACTACTGAATAATTGTTGGATTATGGCTTTTGTAAAAATCAGCGAACAACCTTCGCTCTACGATGACCTGGAGAAAAAATCGGTGCATGAACTCCTCACCGAAATCAACCAGGAGGACCACAAGGTGGCCGATGCGGTGCAACAGGCGATTCCTCAGATTGAGAAGCTCGTTACAGGCATCGTTGAGCGCATGAAGAAAGGTGGTCGCATCTTTTACATGGGCGCAGGCACCAGTGGACGTTTGGGCGTGTTGGATGCCAGCGAGATACCGCCCACATTTGGCATGTCGCCAGGGTGGATTATCGGCATCATTGCCGGCGGTGATATCGCTTTGCGCAATGCTGTCGAGAATGCCGAGGATGACACCAAGCAGGGATGGAAAGACCTCCAGGAGTACAAGGTGACACCCATGGACACGGTCATCGGCATCGCTGCATCTGGAACTACGCCTTATGTCATCGGCGCCCTGCGTGATGCACGCGCCAACGGCTGTCTCACGGCTGCTATCACAAGCAATCCTGGTGCGCCGGTATGTGAGGCTGCCGAAATTCCCATCGAGATGGTTGTCGGACCGGAGTATGTCACCGGCAGTTCACGCATGAAGAGCGGGACGGGACAGAAACTCATCTGTAACATGATTTCAACGAGCGTGATGATTCAGATGGGGCGTGTGAAAGGCAACAAGATGGTGAACATGCAACTTACCAACCAGAAACTTGTGGACCGTGGCACCCGCTGGCTCGTTGAAGAGTTGAAACTCCCCTATGACGAGGCCAAGCGCCTGCTGTTGCTTCACGGCTCGGTGAAAAAAGCCATCGATGCCTACCGCGACCAGTAACGAAACATAAAACTACGAATTTCACGAATTTAGCTAATGCAGTTTTGTGAAATTTGAAATAATTGTAAGCGGATGCCAATTTGTTTAATTTGCGTAATTCGTAGTTTAGAAGAATGAAAAAGATAGCATTTTTGGCCGTGACGGCACTCATCTGCCTCACGGCATGGGGACAGGCCAACCAGGACCCGTACTACGCTCGACGTGCGACACTCTTTGACCAATTGCCTATCGGCAAGAAGGATATCGTCATGTTGGGCAACAGCCTCACCGACGGCTGCGAGTTCAACGAGTTGCTGGGCAATCGCCACATCAAGAACCGCGGCATTGTGGGTGACATCGTCCAAGGGCTGATTGACCGCATCGACCCTATCATTAAGGGACAACCCAAGAAACTGTTTATCATGAGCGGTGTCAATGACATCTCACATGATGTCTCTGCCGATAGCATTGCACGCGTGACCGAAAAACTCATTGCCATGGTCAAGCAAGGCTCTCCCCGCACTAAAATCTATTTGCAGAGCCTCTTGCCGTTTAACAATGACGTTAGGGAGTGGAAACTGCTCAAAGGGCGGGACCATGTCGTCGTCGAGGCGAACATCCTGCTCGAGCAGGTAGCTCGTCGCCAAGGGGTGACCTGGATTAATCTCTATCCCTTGTTTGCCGACGAGAACGGCCGATTGCGTGCCGATCTTACCAACGACGGACTGCACTTGATGGGCAAGGGCTATCTCATCTGGCGTGACGCCATCAAGCCTTACATCAAGTAGTAGATACAGCAGTCAGTAAGAAGACAGTTACAGGCCCAGGAGTTTGCGAGCACGAGCAGCAATTTCTGGGTCTTTGATTTTCTTGAATTCGTTCAAGATGTATTCGGGGTTGATATCCTTCAAAGCAAACACCAGACCCTTTGTCAATTGGCTGTCGGGGTGGTCACAGCACCACTGCATCACATTCTGGGTGTCACAGTACAGCCTCCTTCCCATTAGCATGTGGAAGTCACCAAGCAGTTGGGTGGGTTCGGTGACGATGCCCTTAGCGCCTTCAAGCACATCGTTTACCTTGTCGCAGAAGTTTTTGTCACTCATCGGAATCCATGACAACACCTCCAGTATGCGTTTGTATCGCCAGTAGTTGGACAGTAGGGTAGTGTCTGAACTATACACGGTGCCTATCTTGCCCAGTGTGAAAAGGCCATCGTTGCCGATGGTGACTGGCAACTCGTTATGGATAAACCACAAGGTGGAGTCGGTGTCCACACCATTGCGCTGTTCATTATAGGAAATCCAGCGGCTCACATTGATGGGTTTGCCGAATTTGTCGGGCATGACCATACGCATCGAGTCGATGCCCACATTGCGGATGTGCTCGTCGATGTCATCCCAGTAAGACAGGTTCATGCCGCCGCACTCTCCCAATCGCATGAAGTCAATCATGCCATCTTTGCCGTAGGTGGCCAGCCAGCAGGTGCGGGAGTCGCTGTAGGACGTCTGTCCCAGCAGCAGCGAGATACCCTTGTCGGGATAATCCTGCACGCCCCACACACGCACGATGGTGGTGTTTGTGTCCACATGCATCACCTTGTCAAGGCCGATGGCCTCACAGGTGGCCAGGTCCAGGATATGGTGTGGCAGTTTTTCGCCGTCATTATCGTAGTTGATGTCTTTGGCAACAGTGAGTGAATCGTCACAGATGCCGGCATTGCAAAGGAAATCGTGCCCGCTGTTGATGGTGTTGCCCGGCTGCCACTTGTTAGAGCATGATACGACCGTCAGCGCCAAAATGATGATTAAAAGATGTTTCATAGATACTTCCTCATTATTAATTGTCTAACTTACGGTAGCGCACGCGCGTGGGTTCTTCCTTGCCCAGGCGTTTGAGCTTGTTCTCTTCATATTCGCTGTAACTGCCCTCAAAGAAGAACACGTTAGAATTGCCTTCAAAGGCAAGGATGTGGGTGCAGATGCGGTCCAGGAACCAGCGGTCATGGCTGATGACCACAGCGCAGCCGGCAAAGTCGTCAAGACCTTCTTCAAGGGCCCGCAGGGTATTTACGTCGATATCGTTGGTGGGCTCATCGAGCAGCAGGACATTGCCTTCTTCCTTGAGCGCCAGCGCCAGTTGCAGACGGTTGCGTTCACCGCCTGAAAGCACTCCGCACTTCTTCTGCTGGTCCACACCGCTGAAGTTGAAACGTGACAGGTAGGCGCGGGCATTGACGTCGCGGCCACCCATGCGCAGCAGTTCCACACCGCCCGAGATGACCTCATAGACGGTTTTCTCAGGGTCAATGGTCGTGTGCTGCTGGTCAACATACACGGCCTTAACGGTCTCACCGACCTCAAACACGCCGCTGTCGGGCTTTTCTAAACCCTTAATCAGGCGGAACAGCGTCGTTTTGCCGGCACCGTTGGGACCGATGACGCCCACGATGCCGTTGGGGGGCAGCATGAAGTTCAGGTCGTCAAACAGCAGCTTGTCGCCGAAGGCTTTGGCCACATGCTGGGCCTCGATGACCTTGTTGCCCAAACGGGGACCGTTAGGAATGAAGATTTCAAGCTTCTCTTCCTTCTCCTTGACTGTCTCGTTCAGCAGTTTATCGTAACTGTTTAGGCGCGCCTTACCTTTGGCTTGTCGGGCTTTGGGTGCCATGCGCACCCATTCCAACTCGCGCTGCAACGTCTTCTGACGCTTACTCTCGGTTTTTTCTTCCATAGCGAGGCGTTGCGTCTTCTGCTCCAGCCAACTGCTGTAGTTGCCCTTCCAGGGAATGCCTTCGCCACGGTCTAGCTCAAGAATCCAACCGGCCACGTTATCAAGAAAGTAACGGTCGTGGGTCACGGCGATGACTGTTCCCTCATATTGTTGCAGGTGTTGCTCCAACCAGTCGATGGATTCGGCGTCAAGGTGGTTGGTGGGCTCATCGAGCAGCAGCACGTCGGGTTTCTGCAACAACAGGCGGCACAGTGCCACGCGTCGACGCTCACCGCCGCTCAGGTGCTCGGTCAACTGGTCGCCCTCGGGACAGCGCAAGGCATCCATCGCACGTTCCAGGCGGTTGTCAAGGTTCCACGCGTCAGTGGCATCGATGATGTCTTGCAGTTCGGCTTGACGGGCAAACAGTTTGTCCATCTTTTCGGGGTCCTCATAATACTCGGGCATGCCGAACTTGAGGTTGATGTCCTCAAACTCCTTCAATGTGTCAACCACATGCTGCACACCTTCCTGCAACACCTCTTTGACCGTCTTGGTCGGGTCAAGTTGAGGATCCTGAGGCAGGTAGCCCACGGTGTATCCCGGAGCGAACACCACCTGGCCCTGGTACTGTGTCTCAAGTCCGGCGATGATTTTCATCAATGTCGATTTACCCGCGCCGTTCAGACCGATGATGCCGATTTTTGCACCATAGTAGAACGAGAGGTAGATGTTCTTGAGAATCTGTTTTTGGTTCTGCTGGATGGTTTTGCTCACGCCCACCATCGAGAAGATGATTTTCTTGTCGTCAACTGTTGCCATATTAGTCAAGTTTAGTTATTTCCCGCAAAATTAATCAAAAAAACTCATTCGTGCAACTGCTCCTTCCCTCAAGCACGTCAGTGCCATGGTTGTATTAAGGCACCGTTGTGGTAGTGCGTGCCATCGGCTCGCTCAAGAAAGGTCAGTTATCACGCAGGTCGCGTGACTTGTACTCTTCAATCATGGGATCTTCCAATTCAGCTGGTTTGCGAGTCGTCTCCTGC
>DAIREJ010000006.1:0-22885 GCA_036795635.1 Sodaliphilus sp. | reverse complement strand
ACGGAAACGTCCGTCCTCGGTGATCTCGTAATGGTTATCCCACTCCACACGCCAGCATTCGGTGAGGGTGTGGTTCTTCAGGTAGAGGCTCGTGAGGGCCATCACACGGTGCAGAGTGAAGTGATTAGAATTGTCAAATCGCAGTTCGGCATCGGTGGTGTAGAAGCGGTTGCCGCCCAGTCGCATCGGCCCTTGGTGTTCGCTGGTGTGGAACTCATGCAGGTCAATGGCATCGGCCACACTGCCATCCTTATTCAGGACAACAAGATATACCTTAAAATGCAGGCTGTCACCGTCAACTGGAATCCTGTAGGCGGCAAGACAGTGCTTTTTGTCAATCTCACGAATCCCAATCAACTGGGCATCATCCGGCACCTCGAGTCCTGTCTGCTGGGCTAAAGCAGCACATCGCTCTTCGTCAAGTTCGGTGTAAACGGCAACAGGAACAGTGTCGCGGCTCAGCAGGTTCTTGCCCACCACCAGGTGGTCGGGCAGGGCGGGCTGCTCAATAGGCTGTATGCTCATCTGCTTGGCTGTAGTGATGCTGTTACATCCCGTCATCAACATCCCCACCACTATCATGATAATCAATCTCATCTTCACTCCTAACTCCTCACTCCTAACTCCTAACTTCTCACTCCTAACTCCTCACTCCTAACTCCTAACTAATTAAAGGTGTTTAGTCAACGGCTTATCGTCCCAGTTGTTGATGATGTTTATGAGCCATTGGCGGCCTTCAGGGCTGTCGAGACGGGCGACTTCCTTGAGTAGGGCAGGACGATCGTCGGGCGGTAACTTGAACTGCGGTAACAACAGGTTGTCAGCCTCGCGTTTTGCTGACATCCAGCGCAGAAAACGCTGCGGATTCATCTTGTAGAGTTGCGCCACGTCCCAGGGGAAAGGATTGTACTCGTAGTCCGGGTCATAGGTGGAGTTGACCAGTTCGGTGTATTCGTTCCACCTATCCATGATGCTTGGGTCATACAGCGAACACACAAGCATGTCCCAGGACTTGAAGTCGAGGGCAGCATACTGGTCCACATTGCCGGCTTCCTTAACCACTTTCTGTCCCAGCAGAACAAAGTGACCTTTCTCATTGATAGAATAGAGCTGGTCCCATTGTTGTTGCCACAATGGGTCTCCCTTGCGGTCTTTATCCCAGTCCATGACACATAGCCCCATCGTGCGGTGTAGCGTCATTTGGTTGCCGTTGAAGGTAATGCTGCCGTCAAGGGTAAATACGGTGTCATTGCTGGCATCGCCCATGTATATGCGCCACAGCATGTGTTGCTCACGTGCGTTGATGGCGTCAAGCACACGCCCTTGACGGTCATAGGTCATCAAGTCCAAACTGTAACCTGCTCCGCTGCAGGCATAGAACGCTGCCAAGGAGTTGCCATGACCGATATCACGCACGCCCAACAACAGCCAGTTGCACATCTCATCGGCAAAACCTTTGCCGGCAGGAATAACCAATGCTTCATACTGCTCGTGGTTGAGGCTTTCGCCTTTAAGGTCACTCTCTTTCTGCTTCTTGTTGCTGTTATAGACGTCGGGAAGGTTGAGGGTGTCCCCCAGCAGCAGTTTGTCAGTGACACTGATACCGATGGCATCCAGGAAAGTAAACGTCTCTGTTTGCTTATTACCGCTGCGGCAGCCTGCTAATAGCAGCACGGCGATGAAGATTGTCAGGTAGCGTGAAGTGTTCATATTGCATGCTTATCGTTTCATCTCGCAAAAGTAAATAAAAAGAGGTGATTTTTCTCTTTTCTAAAGTGCAATCTGCGTTTTTTATGTAATTTTGCACGATATGAAAGGGAAAGAGGAAATCACTATCCAGCATCCCGAGGCTTGGGAATTGCTTGTCTCGTTAGAGGACAAGCGGGTGCGTTACATTTTGTATACGCCCTTGGTGCCCAATTCGCTCCATATTGATGAGGTGGAATGCATCGAGGATTCTCTGCAAGGGCTTGAGGATGCTGTCTATAACACACCCGTTTTATTGGATGATTACAAACGGGTGAGGGTAGTGGTTTACCCTCGGCATTTTGTCCTGCTTCCGATGGAGGTGTCTGACGAATACTGTTCTGCACTGCTGTGTGAGGCCTTCCCCGCTGTTGATGGTGACGTCGCCGTTTGCACAATGCCTCAGAACGCTGTTAAGGTCGCCTATCTGTTGCCGCGTGGCATGCAGGCCTTCGTGGGGCGCACCTTCAACTATCCGGCGGTATTTCCTCACTTGGTGCCGCTGTGTGAGCATTTCAGTTCATTGGGGTGCGGCAATGATTGCAAGCGACTCTTCCTGAACTTGAATGATGGCCGTGCCGATCTTGCCGTTTACTCTCACGGCAAGTTGATGTGCGCGAACGCTTATTCGTTCACCGATGTTAATGATATCGTTTACTTCACGTTGGGCGCGTGGCGTGCCCAAGGACTGGATCAACTTAAAGATGAGCTGCAAGTTATGGGTGATAATGAATTGCAGTCCACAATGTTGCCAATGCTGCGTGAGTATGTGAAAAATGTGATGCCTGCCGCCTATCCTGCCGCTGCAATGAGGCTGGGACGCAACGCGATGCAGGCGCCCCTCGAATTGATACTGCTTGCCCTATGCGAATAATAACCGGAAAATACGGACGTCGTCGTTTTGACGTGCCCACCAATATAACAGCCAGGCCAACAACCGACATGGCTCGTGAAAATCTGTTCAACGTGCTGGTTGGACTCATTGATTTGGAGGCGAAGACCGTGCTGGACTTGTTTGCTGGAACTGGCGCTATGAGCTTTGAGTTCCTATCGCGCGACTGTGCTCATGTCACAGCGGTTGAGAAGGCGCGCATCCAATGCGATTTTATCAAGCGTGTGCAGTCACAACTTGGTGACCCGAATCTCACGCTTGTCCGTGGCGATGTGTTTAAATTTATCAACACATGCCACCAGTCATTTGACGTGATTTTTGCCGATCCGCCTTATGACTTGCCCCGTTTTGCCGAGATTCCCGAATTGATTCTCGGATCGCCGTTGGTCCATGACGGCACGCTCTTCATCATGGAGCATCCCCGCGAGCACGACTTCAGCGCTTTGCCGCATTTCTTGCAGCAGCGGGTCTATGGCAAGGTCAATTTCTCGCTGTTCGAAGTTCACAATCCATGAGAAAAGGGCATGATGAAGGACGAGACGAAATACATAGAACGCCTGGAAATGCATGACGTGAAACCAACGTCAATACGCATCTTGTTGCTGCGTACGATGATGGCGCATGATGACGCCTTCTCGCTCCAGAGCCTGGAGGATGAGTTGGACACAGTGGATAAATCAACCATCTATCGCACCATCACCCTGTTCTTGACCCATCACCTCATCCATGCCATCGATGATGGAACGGGAATGTTCAAATATGCTGTTTGCTCCCCCGACTGCCATTGCGGCGAAGACGACAGTACCATCGACCACCTGCATGCCCACTTCAACTGTGAGCGTTGCGGTCGCACCTTCTGCCTGCAGACAACACAGGTGCCCCTCGTCTCCCTGCCCGGCAATTTTCAGATCCACAGCATCAACTACGTTCTCAAGGGCTTATGTCCAGAATGCGCTAAAACTTAGAAACTGATAACTTATAATGAAGACACTGACTCGCTGGTTGCGAAACATACTGATTTTCTTTTTTACATCGACCATACTGTCGGTGGTGATACTCAAATACATACCTGTCTATATCACACCGTTGATGTTGATTCGAGCTGTCGAGTCGGTGATTGACGGTGAGACCCCCGTAATCTCTCACGAGTGGGTGCCACTTGAGAAGATCAGCCACAATCTGCCACAGGCAGTCATGGCTAGTGAGGACAATCTTTTCTTGAAACACAAAGGATTTGACCTGGAGCAGATTCAAAAGGCTCAGATCGAGGCCCAAGAAGGCAAGCGCCAACGAGGCGCAAGCACAATAAGTCAACAGACTGCGCGCAACGTTTTCCTTTGGCAGAAGCGTTCATGGCTGCGCAAGGGACTGGAAGCCTATTTCACTTTCCTGATAGAGGCTATATGGGGAAAAGAGCGTATTATGGAAGTCTATCTCAACTCTATCGAGATGGGTAAGGGAATCTACGGTGCCAAGGCGGTGGCCGATATCAATTTCAACACCACCCCCGACAAGTTGACCAAACAACAGAGTGCACTCATCGCCGTCTCGTTGCCTAATCCGTTGAATCGCGACAGCGCTCATCCAACCCAAAAGATGCGTAAAATGCAGCAGACGATTCTCAAGCGGATGAACCAGATTGACCAGTTCCCGCGCGACGTCTGCGCCAGGTGAACTGATTCTTATGATGCTCGTGGCTATAAATCTGTAACTTTTGTGAAAAACAAAATTTTGATTTTTTAATATATTGATTAACAATAATTTGTGAATTTTCGATTTCAAAAAATTGCAAATTTTTTAAAGAAAAAATCGCCTTTTCTCCTAATCGTTTTTATCATTTTTCATAATATCGTTAAGGGTAACGGCGGTATTTTTGCACCGTCTAAAGACAGACCCTCAACGCTATTACTGAAAACGAGACCTCCAACAAATATGTTTGATAATAATAGCCGGAAGTGATTACCCCCACTTCCGGTTTTTTGTAAAAAAAGCGCCTCGTTTCACAACGAAGCTGCTTTGCTAGGAAAAAAGTATCATATTGCTGCAAAGGTACTCCAAAAGACGGTTGTGAACAAACTTTTTAATTGATATTTTGATATTTTCATTAAAATGGGTGGCGATAGCCGTTACTCTGCACGAAATTAAATGCTAATGAATATAAATCTATGCTAAAAATGCGGCTATACAATGATTATTGTGTACCTTTGCCCGAGCAAAACCAATAGATAGCAAAAAGATGAAAAGATTTTTATTGAAACTTGCGACGATAGTTGTATTGTTGTTCACTTCACAGATGGCTATTGCTACTGAGTGGTTTGATGTGTTGTCATCTGGTGGCGAGACCATAGCACTCAATCCCGAGATCACGACTAGTGATAACGGAGTGAGTTATTTGGTTTGGGTCCGCAACTCGTTTGATGTGCCTGAGACTCGTGCAGAATATTCGCGTGATCGCGGCTATGACAGGAATGTTGCCTACAAGTTGACGCTCTACAAGTTCTCAAATAACTGGAACAACTTCAATATCGTGCAGGTGTCGGTTTATGGCGAGAATGGCGACCTCATCGACCAATACGCCAATCCCGATATGGCGGCTACCGAGAGTGTTATCCCCAAAGGCTCTCCCATCGAGTCGGTAGCCGAGGCTGCTAAAGTGATCTATGAGATTACTGTTCATCCCGAGTGACCTTAATGTCTTTTTCCTGTAATGTTGGCTGAATTGCAGCCGACATTGAATCCGCGGCATGATCTCAATACAGGGACTCAAAGTTGAATTCGGCAGTCATACGCTGTTTGCCGGCGTGAGTTTCGTTGTCAACAAGCGTGACAAGATCGCGTTGGTCGGCAAGAACGGCGCTGGCAAAACCACCATGCTGAGAATTCTTGCCGGTGAGCAGCAGCCCACCGACGGCACGGTTGCGCGACAGTCCGATTTGACGATAGGGTACTTGCCGCAGCAGATGCAGATCAAGGACGGACTCACGGTCAAGCAGGAAGCGGGCCGCGCCTTTGAGCACCTGCAGCTGATGGATGATGCCATCAGCCGAATGAACCAGGAACTTGCCGACCGCACGGACTATGACAGTGATGACTATCAGGAATTGATCGAACGTGTGGCACAGAAGACTGAACTGCGTGCATTATTGCAGAGTGAAAACATCGAAGCCGAGATTGAGAAGACCTTGATGGGCTTGGGCTTTGAACGCAGTGATTTCGACCGGCCCACGAGCGAATTCAGCGGTGGCTGGCGTATGCGCATTGAGTTGGCGAAACTGCTGTTGCGCAGGCCCGACGTGTTGCTTCTGGATGAGCCCACCAACCATTTGGACATCGAGTCCATCCAGTGGCTGGAGTCTTTCCTGAAGAACCGCAATGGTGCCTTGTTGCTGGTTTCCCACGACCGTGCCTTTATCGACAATGTAACTAATCGCACCATCGAGATTTCCCTGGGCAAGATCTATGACTACAAAGTGAGTTACAGCCAGTTTGTGGAACTGCGCAAGGAACGTGTGGAGCAACAGATGCGCGCTTATGAGAATCAGCAGAAATTCATCCATGACACCGAGGACTTCATTGAGCGCTTCCGCTACAAAGCCACTAAGGCTGTGCAGGTGCAGAGCCGCATCAAGATGCTTGACAAACTGGAGCGCATCGAGGTCGATGAGGTGGACCGTTCTCGCATGAGGCTTAAATTCCCGCCTGCACCCCGCAGCGGCGATTATCCTGTTATTGCCGAGGACTTGCGTAAAGATTACGGGGCGCTTAACGTGTTCCATGATGTGACGTTTACTATCAAGCGTGGCGAGAAGGTGGCTTTCGTTGGCAAGAATGGTGCGGGTAAATCCACGTTGGTGAAGTGCCTGATGGGTGAGGTGCCTTTTGACGGGAAACTACAGATTGGACACAACGTTAAAATAGGCTATTTCGCTCAAAACCAGGCTCAATTGCTCGACGAAACGCTCACTGTTCATGATACCATCGACTATGTGGCTGTGGGAGACATACGCACCCGCATCAACGACATACTTGGTGCCTTCATGTTCGGCGGCAAGAATGCCGACAAGAAGGTGAAAGTGTTGAGCGGTGGTGAGAAAAGCCGTTTGGCGATGATACGTCTGTTGCTGCAGCCTGTTAATCTGCTTATCCTTGATGAGCCCACCAACCATTTGGACATGCCCAGCAAGGATGTATTGAAAGAAGCTTTGCAGGCTTTTGAAGGCACAGTCATCGTCGTGTCTCACGATCGTGACTTCCTGAACGGTATCGTGGACAAGGTGTATGAGTTTGGTGAACATCGCGTTCGAGAACACCTGGGCGGCATCTATGACTTCCTGCAGAAGAAGCAGTTAGACTCGCTCCAACAGCTGGAAATCAAGAATACGTCCACGGTGGTTGCGCCCGATGCCGAGACGCAAGATTTTGCATCTCCCGAGCCTGTTGCCAGCCAAGGCAAGATTGACTACCAGAAGCAGAAGGAGCGTGACCGCCGCATCCGTCAAGCCGAAAAAAAGATCAAGACTTACGAGGCTAAAATCGCTGAACTGGAGCAGCAACTTGCTGAAATCGAGGATAAACTGTCTGCCGCGACCAGCGAGGATTTGGACATTTATTACAAGCATTCCCAAATCAGCCGCGAACTTGAGGATGTCATGGCCAATTGGGAAGCAGCTGGTGAGGAGTTGGAAAAAGCAGAACAAGGTAATTAAGTTAAATGCATTGATAACATGAGTCAGACTATAAACACGACAATGAATCCAAGTCAACCGAACGTTACCGGTGGACGCATTGAGTATATTGATGCCCTACGAGGTTTTACCATGTTGCTCGTCGTTTTCGGTCATGTTGTCACTTTCAGCTTGTGTACGGCCAACCAAGGCATTTCCCTGAACGATTATTTTACCCAGGTAAGGATGCCCATGTTCTTCTTTATCAGTGGCTTCGTCCTTTATAAGGCTTCGGTTGTATGGAATGCCAAGCACATCATTGCCTTTTTCCGAAAGAAAATTCCGGTGCAACTGTTGTCGCCTTTCTTGTTCTTCATGGCGTATATTCATTTTATGGATATACCTTTTTATGATGCTGTCGCTCAACAGTTCAAAGCTGGTTATTGGTTTACCTATGTTCTTTTAGAGTATTACTTGATATATGCATTCGTACGCTTTTGTTTCAGAGGGAAATGGGGGCACGTTGTTGTATTCTTGGTCGGCTTGTTGCTGTACGCAATAGAGTGGCCTCCATTGTATGATGCAATCCCGCTCAATAATCAGTGGAAAGAGATTCTTTCAATTCCAAAATGGGATTATTTCTTGTACTTTGTTCTCGGCACACTTGTTCATAAGAATTATCCGTTTGTGCAGAAACTGTTGGATTCAAAGTGGCTGCTGACGTTCTGTATCCTTTACTATTTCCTCGTCAATGTGTTCCGTGACATGATGCATCTCGATGCTCTCTTTTCGGTTGTTTTGGATCGCACGCTCAGCTTGACAGGTCTTGTGATTCTTTTTTCTTTCTTCCGCAATAAGCAGGCTGTGTTCTCCAAAGAAAGGGTTTTGGGACGCACATTGCAATACGTTGGCCGTCGCACACTTGATGTTTATTTGATCCATTATTTTCTGATACCTTATGGGATGCAGTTCAATAAGGTCTTCGTTGAACATCCGATGCCTGTTATTGAGGCAACAGTGTCGTTTGTTATAGCCGCTGTCATTTTAGCTTTCAGTCTGGTTATCAGCAACATTATACGACTCAGCCCGCAGCTTGCGCATTGGCTGTTTGGTGCAAAGTTGCCTCCAAAAACTGGAAAAACCACTTCTTGATATCCCAAATGTTGACGTTTAGACCCATAAACAGCGTCACCGCCGATGATGAGCAGTTGAGACGGCTCTATGAAACTGCGTTCCCTGTCGAGGAACAGATTCCGTACGATGACATCATCCATCTGCTTGATGTCATGGACATTGACTTTACGGCCTATGATGACGATGGTGTGCTGGTGGGACTGACCATAGTCTTGCGTTTGCCCAAATACAACTGGGGTTGGTATTTCGCCGTCCAAGAGGAACTGCGTGGCAAGGGCTACGGCCAGCGCATCCTCAGTGCCGTGCTTGATAAGTATCGTGATGAGCGCCCGTTTGTCATCGACATCGAGTCGCCTTCGCAGCCAGACGCGCCTAATCACGAGCAGCGGAGCCGTCGACATGCTTTCTACTTGCGCAACGGACTGAGAGACACCGGCGCGTACCGCTCGTGGGATAACATCACCTTCACAATCATGACAAGCAGCGATGAGCCTTTCTTTCAACAAGATTATGAGGACATTGTCGCCGCTTTGCGTGCAGTGTGGGAAAACATGCCACGGGAATGATATCTACCGAATTATCCTAAAACTCCAGTATTATATTCCTTGGTATAAAAAAAGATAGTAACTTTGCATCATTGATAATCGGCCAGACTCAGGTTCGTTTTGAATAACAGTACGACTAATATTGCATATCAAATGGCTGCAGGGATTTCAACAAAGAGGATTGAATATGTTGATGCCCTTCGTGGCTTTGTGATGCTATTGGTCGTTTTCCACCATGTGGGCGATTGTTGGGGCATTATTGGTCTTAATGTATCCATTCACGAATACTTGTTGCAGGTGATCATTCCCACGTTCTTTTTTATCAGTGGCTTTGTGCTGTTCAACAGTAATGTTGCATGGAACGCTTCATACATTGCTGGCTTTTTCCGTAAAAAGATACCGGTGCTGATCCTGGCTCCTTTCCTGTTCTTTGTATTGTACATTCATGGAGAATCGATAATAGCTCAGTTCTGCGATCACTTCAAGCAGAGGTATTGGTTTACCTTTGTGCTTTTTGACTTCTTGGTTTTTTATGCGATTATCCGATTCTGCACTAGAAAATGGTGGAGTGATATTGTCCTGATTGCTTTGGGCGTCTTTCTCTATTTCATCAATCACAGTATCATTTATAATTCCATCCCAATCCCTGAACATATAAAAGGATTACTTTCCATGAAAGGCTGGAATTACTTTGTGTTCTTTGCTCTTGGAACGTTAGCAAGGAAATACTTTATCCATTTCGAGAAATGGCTGAAGAATAGTTACATTTTGGCAGCCTTTGTCTTGTTCTTTTTTCTTGTTAACTGCTTTAGTGAATCGGTCATTGACGATAATTCCGCGCTTTGTCTGCCGTTAAGCGTTTCTGCTGTTATGATCGTTTTCGCACTCTTTCACAACAATGAAGGTTGGTTTACAAAAGAGAAGGTGTTCGGTCGCACTTTACAATTTATAGGTAAGCGCACCTTGGATGTGTATCTGATACACATCTTCTTGCTTCCTTACAACTTGGACTTCATCACTGTGTTCAAGGATCACCCGATGCCTGTCATCGAGGCTGCATCATCAATAGTGATAGCCTGCATCATCGTGGCTTTCAGTCTGGTCATCAGCAACATTATACGGTTGAGCCCGTTCTTGGCGCATTGGCTGTTTGGCGCAAAACAATCGTCTAAGTAAATAAGACTATTTAACCTTTTCTGTTTGTCCATGTCAGGCCAATCGGCTATTTTTGCGATATGAAACGGATGTTGGCTATATCGCTTTTTTTGTTCGCCATCATGGGTGTTGCGCAGGAGAATCAGGCGGTCAAACTGCAGTTTGACAAGTCTGTAATCAGTCCACGATTCACGATGCCCGAACTCCCGTTGACAATTACTCCTGCAACTAACATCCGTCCCACGTTTAATACAAACCTGCCCACTGCTGCCGACTTCAAGTCAGACTTTCAGGTGAGCCACATAGCCGATTCGCTCGCTTTTTATAGGCAAGACTGGGGAAATAGCCACGCGGGTGATATGCTTGGGTTCCGTTATGACACTAGCCCCTATAGTCGCGATTGGTCTTCAGGAGGTCTTATCACAAGGATTGCTGGCGGCTATTTGACGGGCAGTGGCAGTCACACCACTTATCTCGGTTTGGGGAATGTGGCGAGCGCTAACGTGGCTTTCACTATGCCAATGGGCGACCGTTTCCAGGTCACGGCGGGCGTGACGGGCAGCAAATACCATTTTGACCGCTCGGCATGGAACGACTATGGTGTGTTCGGTAATGCTTCATTTAGGCTGAACAACAATCTCTCACTCAATGCTTTCGGACAGTATTATGTCAATCAGCGATTCCATTCAGTGGCAGCTATGCCGTTCTTGGGTAGTTCGTCTTACGGTGGCACTTTGGGCTGGCGAGC
Source organism: Sodaliphilus sp. (assembly GCA_036795635.1). Lineage (GTDB taxonomy): Bacteria > Bacteroidota > Bacteroidia > Bacteroidales > Muribaculaceae > Sodaliphilus. Next base: position 12,001 of record DAIREJ010000006.1, on the reverse strand, counting down.
CAACGATAATTTCAGTCTTGATGTGGGTGCCCGCCGTATCTATGACCCCTATACGGGCCGCTGGCGCACCCTGCCTGTGGTTCAACCCACCATCAGCCTGTTGGGCGCTCCCATCTCGTTTGATGCTGGACCGCTAATCTATCAGGTGTTGAACTATATGTTTGGAAATGGCAAGAATCACGTTGATTGGGGAGACCCACGATACCGTCCGGTCTCGGTTCCCGATGCCGTCCTCAAACAGCCCGGTTTCAACCTCAACAGTCCGGTTCCCATTCCCGATGTTTTCCGTCACTGACGCGAAAAAGACGCAGAATCACTAGTTGTCGTTGTATTTGTAACGTTTTATTGTTTTTTACAGGTATGGATTTTGGCAGGTGGGAAAATGTGAGTATCTTTGCAGATTAAACCAGGTTGCTATGGTTTCCCATCAACTGGTGTGGTAAAAAAACATGGTAAAAAAGAGTACAATAGAGGGTATCATTCGTGAGGATCTGTCCGCGATATGGTCAATCTTGAGCAGCGAGGAGAAGCATCTCATCGCCGATAATTTCATCGTACACACTTACCGCAAGGGTCAAATCATCTATGCCGAGCAAGATGAGCCCAAGTTCCTGTGGTGCCTCATCAAGGGGAAAGTAAAGCGCTTCAAGAATGGCATCGGTGGTAAACAGCAGATTCTGCGCCTGTACCGTCCCATCCAGTATTTCGGTTACCGCGCCTGGTTTGCTGGGGAACGTTATGTCGCCAGCACAATGGCGATTGAGCCGTCACAGGTGGGCACGATTCCGATGGACGTCGTCAAGAAACTCATCGACGGCAATATTAACCTGGCGTGGTTCTTCCTCCATGAACTGTCCAAGCACTTGGGTGGCAGTGAATCCAAGGTGGTCACACTGACCCAGAAGCACATCCGCGGACGCCTTGCCGAAGCCTTGTGCATGCTGGTTGATAACTATGGATACGAGGACGATGGCAAGACGCTGAAGATTTACATGGCGCGTGAGGACCTTGCCAACCTGTCAAACATGACTACCGCCAATGCCATCCGCACCCTCTCGACTTTTGCCCAGGAACGCATCATTACTGTTGACGGGCGACGCATTCGCATTGTGGACGAGCCCCAGTTGCGCAACATTAGCCGCTTTGGATAACGCTATGCTCATCGCTCAACAGAAACGCAAAGAGAATATCGCCGAGTATCTGCTGTATTTATGGCAGGTTGAGGACTTGTTGCGTGCTTGCAATCTTGATATCGACATGGTGGAGCGCAATGTTATCTCTCGATATGACGTGGATGACAAGACGCGTCACGAAATCAGGGAGTGGTATGAGTCAATGATCAAGATGATGGAGTTGGAGAACGTGCGTGAACGGGGCCACATCCGTGTGTGCCACAATGTGCTCATTCGCTTGAACGACCTTCACCAGCAGCTCCTCGACGATCAGGGACGTTTTCCTGAGTATCACACCGATTACTACCGCACGTTGCCTCACATTGTGCAGTTGCGTGCCGCAATCCCCGAGGAAGAACGTCCCAGTGAACTGGAGACTTGTTTCAATGCCCTCTATGGCGTGATGCTGCTTCATCTGCAGGGAAAAGAGATTTCACAAGACACAGGCGTTGCCATCAGCCAGATTTCCCATTTCATCGGCATGCTTGCAGCATACTACAAGCGTGACGAGGAAAAACCGCTGTTCGGCGACGACTTAATTGAACTGTAATGCAATGAAGACGACCAATATATTGATTACCGGCGCCAATGGTCAATTGGGTCACGAGATGCGCAACGTGCTCAATGACGATTCACGTTTCAATGTTGTCTATACCGATGTGGCTGGTGATGACATCATCTCACTCGACATCACCGATGAAGATGCTGTCGAACGTATGGTCCGTGACAACGCCATCGATGTCATCGTCAATTGTGCAGCTTATACCGCAGTTGACGCAGCCGAGGACAACGAGCCGCTCGCTGCCAAACTCAATGCCGAGGCTGTGGGCATCCTCGCCCGCGTCGCCAAGCGTCACGGAGCCCGCATGGTCCATGTCTCGACCGACTATGTGTTTGACGGCAAGGGCTGCATCCCTTACAGCGAGGATATGCCTACCTGCCCACAGAGCGCTTACGGTCGCACCAAACTTGAGGGAGAGCGCTTGCTTCTTCAAACCTTGGGTGATGATGCTGTTATATTGCGCACGGCATGGCTTTATTCGCCCTATGGCAAGAATTTCGTCAAGACGATGCTCGCTCTGGGTAAAGACAAGCCTGCGTTGAAGGTTGTGTTCGACCAGGTGGGATCGCCTACTTGTGCGCACGACCTGGCACGCGCCATTGTCACTGTGATAACTGCCGATGAGTGGCATGGCGGCATCTACCACTTCAGCAACGAGGGTGTCATCTCATGGTATGACTTCACATTAGCCATCCACCGCCTGGCAGGTATTACAACATGTAATGTGCAGCCATGCCACAGCGACGAGTTCCCCGCCAAGGCCCATCGTCCAAGCTACAGTGTGCTGGACAAAACGAAATTCAAAACCACATTCGGCGTGACCGTCCCCTATTGGCTCGACAGCCTTGAGGAAACCATCAACCAACTCCTAACTCCTAACTCAATAACTAGATCAACATGTCATTGACAACCGAAATAACCCGCCGACGCACCTTTGCCATCATCTCTCACCCCGATGCCGGCAAGACAACGCTCACCGAGAAGCTGCTGCTCTTCGGTGGCGCAATCCACGTCGCCGGTGCCGTGAAATCCAATAAGATTAAAAAGACTGCCACCAGCGACTGGATGGAGATTGAGAAACAACGTGGCATCTCGGTCGCCACCTCGGTCATGGGATTTAATTACGGCGACTATAAAATCAATATTCTTGACACGCCTGGCCACCAGGACTTCGCCGAGGATACTTATCGCACTTTGACTGCCGTTGATAGTGTCATTATCGTTGTTGATGTCGCCAAGGGTGTTGAGACCCAGACGCGCAAACTCATGGAGGTGTGCCGCATGCGCAATACACCCGTCATTATCTTCGTCAACAAACTTGACCGCGAGGGACGCGACCCGTTCGACATCCTCGACGAGTTGGAGCAGGAATTGAAAATCGACGTGCGGCCTTTGAGCTGGCCCATCAACATCGGGGCTCACTTCAAGGGGGTTTATAACATCTACGAGCACAACATCAGCCTGTTCAAGCCCGACAAGCAGCATGTCACCGACCGTGTTGACATTAACGACATCAATGACCCCGCAATTGACAAGGCTGTTGGCACTGCCGATGCCGAGAAACTGCGCGCTGATATCGAACTCATTGATGGTGTCTATCCTGACTTCAATACACTGGATTATTTGGATGCTAAGGTGGCTCCAGTTTTCTTTGGCTCAGCGCTGAATACCTTTGGCGTCAAGGAGTTGCTGGATTGCTTCGTGCGCATAGCGCCATCGCCCCGTCCTGTCACCGCCATTGAGCGCACAGTAGAGCCCGGCGAGGACATATTCACGGGCTTTGTGTTCAAGATTCACGCTAACATGGACCCGAATCACCGCAGTTGCATCGCTTTCGTGAAGGTCTGCTCGGGTGTGTTCCAGCGCAACGGCAACTACAAGCATGTGCGCAGTGGCAAGAGTTACCGCTTCAGCGCCCCCACTGCCTTCATGGCGCAGAAGAAGGAAATCATCGACGAGGTTTATCCTGGTGACATCGTGGGTTTGCCCGATAATGGCATTTTCAAGATTGGTGACACCCTCACTGAAGGCGAGGACCTTCATTTCAAGGGTCTGCCCAGTTTCTCGCCCGAAATGTTCAAGTACATCGAGAACTCCGACCCGATGAAGACCAAGCAACTCAACAAAGGCCTTGAGCAACTGATGGACGAAGGCGTGGCACAGATGTTCATCAACCAGTTCAACAACCGCAAGATCATCGGCACCGTGGGACAGTTGCAGTTCGAGGTCATCCAATACCGTCTGCTTCACGAGTACGGCGCCCAGTGCCGCTGGGAGCCTATCCACTTGTATAAAGCTTGCTGGATTGAGAGTGATGACGATGATGCCCTTGAGGCATTCAAGAAGCGCAAGCACCAGTTCATGGCACTTGACCTTGAGGGACGTGACGTCTTTTTGGCCGACAGCAACTATGTCTTGCAGATGGCTCAGCAGGACTTCCCAAAAATCACGTTCCACTTCACTAGCGAATTCTAATACCTCAATAAATTAATAGACTAACGACAAAAACAAGATAGCAATGGAAAGACTAAAGAAATTATATGAGCAGCATGTGGGTAGCGAACCCACCGAGATAGTACTCATGGACAAGGCAGGGTCTAACCGCCAGTATTACCGTCTGACCGGTGAGCGTTCATTGGTAGGCGTCATCGGCGAGTCCCGCGAAGAGAATGATGCGTTCATATACATGGCGCGCCACTTTCGTGAGCAGGGGTTGTCAGTGCCCGAAGTTTATGGCGTGAGCGATGACCACATGGCCTACATCCAAGAGGATTTGGGCAAAAAGCCTGAAAACATCTTGTGGAATAAGATTCGTCGCAGTGCCATGACTCATGCGTTCACAAGTGGCGAGAAAGAGTTGCTGCGCCGTGCCATGCGAGACTTGGTAGATATTCAGTTTCGGGGCTCACAAGGTTTTGACTATAACCACTGTTATCCCGCTAAATGCTTTGACGAGCGCTCCATTAAGTGGGACCTGAACTATTTCAAGTATTGCTTCCTCAAGGCCACTGGCATCATCTTCAATGAGGACAAGTTGGAAAACGACTTTGAAAAGTTGACGCGTGACCTGTTGGCGGTGCCCAGCGACACGTTCATGTATCGTGACTTCCAGTCGCGCAATGTGATGCTTGTGGGCGATGCAGACCATCCTGCCGACTGCAAACTGGCGTTCATTGACTTCCAAGGCGGACGTCGCGGCCCGTATTACTACGATGTCGCATCTTTCGTGTGGCAGTCGCGCGCCAAGTATCCCGATGACTTGAAGAAAGACCTTGTCAAGGCCTATCTCAATAAACTCAAGGATTATCAGCCAGACCTTGACGAGAAGGAGTTCTATGACAACTTGCGCTTGTTCGTGCTCTTCCGCACGCTACAGGTGTTGGGCGCCTACGGTTTCCGTGGATACTTCGAAAAGAAGCCCGACTTTATGAAGAACAGCATCGTCCCTGCTGTGGCTAACCTGCGCAAACTGGTCATCGACAAGCCCTTCACCCAATATCCCTATTTGAGCCTTGTCATCGACGAACTAGTGAACCTCAAGGACTTTGTCAGCGAGGACAAGGGGTTGACAGTCAGGGTGATGAGCTTTGCCTACAAGAAAGGCATACCTCATGACCAGTCAGGCAACGGTGGTGGATTTGTCTTCGACTGCCGTGCGTTGAACAACCCGGGCAAGTACGACAAGTTCAAGGCTTTCACCGGCCTGGATCAAAATGTCATCGATTGGTTGAAGAAGGAAAGCACCATCGACAAGTGGCTGGAGCATGTATATGCCTTGGTTGACGAGTCGGTGGAACGCTATGTGAAGCGCAGCTTCACTGACCTGATGGTGTGCTTCGGTTGCACGGGCGGTCAGCACCGCTCGGTCTATGCCGCTGAGCACTTGGCCGAACACATCCACGACAAGTTCAACGTGCGTGTAGAACTCTCGCACCGTGAGCAACCCGACCACGAACGTACCCTTAATCCTGTTGTCCAATGAAAGCGATGATTTTTGCCGCTGGGCTGGGCACACGCCTCAGACCGCTGACCAACGACCGCCCCAAGGCAATGGTCGAGATAGCAGGCAAGCCGATGCTGCAACATGTCATTGAGCGCGTGGCGGCTGCGGGGTTTGACGACATTACCATCAACATCCACCACTTCGGACAGACCATCATCGATTTTCTGGAGCAGAACGGCAATTTCGGTCTGAACATTCACATTAGCGATGAACGGGGGCTGTTGCTCGACACGGGTGGCGGCATCCTCAAGGCACGCCAGTGGCTTGACGGTGACGAGCCCTTCCTGGTTCACAACACCGATATCATCAGCACCCTGGACCTGAAGGCCTTCTACGATTATCATGTCCAGCACGATGCCTTGGCGACGATTCTGGTCAAGGAACGCGTGACACAACGCTATTTCCTGTTTGACGAGAATGACCGTTTATGGGCATGGACCAATAAGGCTACAGGAGAGATGAAGCCTGACCCGATGAAGTTGCAGGGCTTGAATCTGAAGGAATTGGCTTTTGGCGGTATGCACGTGATCTCACCGAGGATTTTCCCCGAACTGGAACGTTACCACCGTAAGAACGGCGAGGATAAATTCTCTATCGTGCCTTTCTACATCAAGCAGTGCTCCCACCATCTCATTCAGGGCTACCAACCTGACGAGGATTATCAGTGGTTGGATATCGGCAAACCCGAAACCCTTGCTCAAGCCCAAGAATTGCTCTCGCCTTTCAATTAGACCCCGCGCCAAGCCGCTAAGTTTTGTATTTAAACTATTGAGGCTCTGGCTCATCTAACAACTAAAGACTAACAACTAAAAACTGAATATGAAAAAGACTATCATCATTACAGCCCTCATGCTGCTCGTGGCTGGCACCGTTTCGCTCGATGCCCGCACCAAGAAAAGTGCCAAGAAAGCTAAATCCAGCACCACACAAGTCATCTACACCGGTGACATTGCCAACAAGGTGATTGGATATAACGGCACTACTCCGCTCAACATCACCGTCAAGAACGGCGTGATCGAGAACATCGAGGTGCTGCCCAACCAGGAATCTCCCGCTTATCTCAAGCGTGCCAAGGAGAAGGTGTTGCCTCAGTATATTGGCAAGACGGTTGCCGAGGCCAAGAAACTCAAACCCGACATCGCCACTGGTGCCACTTACACCAGTGATGCCCTCATCAAGAACATCCAGATGGGTCTCGATCAGGCTAAATCTACTAAAGCCAAGAACAATGCGGCTATTAGAGCAGCCACTAAAAAGAGAGCCACCAAGAAGCGTCGCTGAATCCTGCGTCAACAGCATGACCTTTACCAGGTTCCGGCAGCGATTTGTTTCCGGAGCTTTATCTCGCAATAAACAATGAAGACTTATCTGGAAATCAAGGTCCCCATCTCCTTTGACGAGGGTTGGTTCATGGACTTGAGAGATCTGTTGGATGGCGTCAATATCCGCTGGCAGCGAGGCTACTACCACATCACGATGGCCTTTCTGGACGAGACGCCCCAGGGGGTGAATATGATACCCGGTTTGGACGAGCGCTTCGATGATGCAGTGGCACCCGTGATCACCTTCGACACCCTCGATGCCTTTGCCTCGGGCCGCGATCGTCAGGTCATCCATCTCACCACCACCCAAGTCCCCCAGGACTTTATGGAGCTGGTCAATGACGTCCGACGATTCTTCAAGTCTAAAGGCTGCGTCATCCAATCCGATTTCCGCTTGCACGTTACACTGGGAAGGGTCCAAGACCCAAGGATGAATGTGCGCAAACTCAAAGACATCATCAGCCAGGTGGATTTGCCTGAAATGACCTTGGAACTTGAGGATGTCGAATACAGGGTCTTCAGGGGCAAGTCACTCGGCCTCTGGAAATTAGCATATTAACTGGGAAAAAGTGTCAGAACAGGCTCAACGGCTTTTGTTCGGTGCTCGAGCGGGCCTGATTCACATAATCCTTGTTGATGTCGATGCCAATGCTGCGGCGGTCAAGGCTGTAGGCAATCTTGCATGCCGTGCCCGTGCCGCAATAGGGATCGAGCACGATGCCCTTGGGCGGGCATGTGGCGACGATGGGCAGTCGGTAAAGCATGTCAGGTGCCACACAGTAGTGGGCGATGCCTGAACGCTGAACGCCTATGGTCCACACGTCGCTCGGAACGATGCCCTGCACGTTGTCAAGTTGCTTGTACTGTTGTTTGATGCGTGAGTTTTTACTGTGCTTATCGCTGTTGCGCATGATGGTCGCAAAGGTGTGGCGCAAGTCTTCGTCATTATAGTAGAAATCATCGGACTTGACCAGGTGGAACATGTACTCGTGCACCTTGCGCAGGTGGTCATGACTGCCTTGGGGCGAGGTGGTGGTCTTGTTCCATACCACGGCATTGACCAAGTGCCAGCCCTGTTGGTCCATCATGGCAAGAACCAGTCGCCAGGGCAAACCTTGGATAAACCCGTCAACGGTATCGTCGGCGGTATTCAGCCACAACGACCCCTCGGGTTTGAGCACACGCCAGGCCTGGGCTGTCGTTTGCAGCAGTTCCTCAATGAAATCTTCCATACAGGTGGCAGTAATGCTCTCGGTGCCCTGGTTGCGGCGGCGCCAATAGGGTGGGGTGGTCACGATGCAGTCAATGCTCTCGTCCTCGATGCGTTGCATCACGGTGGCGGCATCGCCCTGTTCCAGATGAGGTAGTGCCGACGGTCCCAACTTTGACACCAAGTTCCGGGTCACAGATGGCTCAGGGGCCTCGGTATCGTCTGGAACTTCAGCAGTCGCACTCTCTTCCGAGTTGATGACCTGGTGCAGCAAGGCTGCGGCACGGTGGGCCATTTTGTCATGGGCGATGTGCTGATAGGCTTCGTCGGCGAGCCAGGCGGCGACGAGTTCATCGGGGTCAACCTTAAAGAGGCGGGCTAACCTGACAACCTGCTCGCGTTTGGGGCGGCGGTCACCGTGTTCATACCGGCTGTAGGCGGGCACATCCACGCCGATGGCCTTGGCTAGGTCCTTCTGACGCTTGCCGCTCTCAATGCGCAGTTGTCTGATTCTTTCCGGAAATAACATGATGTCGAGAGTTGTTGGTGAATGACATCACAAATTTAGGCGATATTTTTGAATTTCACAAAAATATCGCCCAAAATATCTTTCAGCCTGTAGCCTTAATTCTTTTTCTTGCGACGGTGCTGATAGCGCCAGTGGTGCTGGATCGAGTGATACAGGTAGTGGCGCATGGGGTGCATGAGCCAGTAGCGGTAGAACAGGAATGCCAGCGCTGCGCCGATGATGCCGGCAAACCAGTTCAGGATAGTATAATTGAATCCGTTGGTCACGAACATCAAGCCGATTTCCATGAGCAGCGCAATAACCGAAGCGATGGCGGCAAGGGCAATCTCTACGTTGATTTTGCTGTGGTGAGGCAGACGCGCTTTGGCGTAATCCAGGATGAACGTGAGTGCTAATGCGAAGTAAAGTATGATGTGACCCACTTGTTCAGCATAGGGGAAAACTTTCAGGGCATTGACGTTAAGTGGGTTGTTAGCGAATGTAAAATAACATACTATTGCCATCATCAGTATTGACGGCAGGCCTTTAGGTATCGATAGGAGAAAAGTCTTCATAGTTCGATAATGTGCATTTCCTTTATATTACAAACGACAAAATTAGTAATAATTATGAGATTAGAGCCCTGTTTTGTCCAAAAAATGACGTTGGAATTGAAAAAAACACGCAAAATACCTCTTCTTGGTGGTTTTTTAGTACTTTTGCCACCCTATGGATTGGAAAGATCTCTTTGAGATGACAAGACGTGAGCGACGGGGAACCATCGTCCTCATGGCACTGATTGCGCTGGTGCTGGCGGTGACTGCGTTCTTTCGATACTGTTCTCCCTCATCACGCGTTGATGTGGCACAGCCCGGTATTGAGCAGTTTGAGCAGCAGATTGACTCGGTGAAGCCCTCGACTCCTGCTCACAAATCGCCCGTCTCAACCCGTAAACGTCACAATCCTTCCCGCAAGGAAAAAAGGAAGCCTTCTGGACAACGTCGTCTTGAGCCTGTTCCGCAGATTTGATTCCTGCACACTCATGTCGATACAATGTTTTAGCGCTTTCGTTTGATGATGTCGGCTAAAAGTGCTACTTTTGCGACTATTATTAAAAACGGTAATGAGTTATGGTTAAACGAGCTGGATTTGCGACACGCATGGGAGCAATCGCCGCGGCAGTGGGATCGGCTGTCGGATTGGGTAACATCTGGCGCTTCCCCTACGAGGCAGGTGTGAACGGTGGAGGTGCATTCATTTTAGTGTATCTTGTTTGCATCCTCATCATGGGTATTCCTGTGATTTTGAGTGAGTTCATCATCGGACGCTCCACCCACAGCAACATGAAGGCGGCTCTCAGGCAATTGTCGCCCGGCAAGAAGTATTATCTGTTCACCTATATCTGCATACTTGGCAGTTTTATCGTCATCGGCTTCTACAGCGTGGTGTGCGGATGGATCATCGAGTACCTATACCAGGCCGTCTTGGGCAACCTCTGCGGCCACACACCCCAGGAGTATAGCGATATGTTTACCTTGCTGGTGGCAAGTCCCTGGCGCTGTGTGGGTTGGACGATTCTGTTCCTGGTGCTGAACTTCCTGGTGCTGAGTCGTGGCATAGCCAAGGGCATTGAACGTGTGGCAAGCATCATGATGCCCCTGCTGTTCCTCATTCTCATTGTCTTCTGTGTCAACTCGTTGCTCATGCCGGGCGCTTCCGATGGCTTGAAGTTCCTCTTCTCACCCGATTTCTCGCAGTTGACACTCAGGGGCGTGCTTGACGCCTTCGGCCAAGCCTTCTTGTCGCTATCCATCGGCATCTCCTGCCTGGTGACCTATAGTTCTTATTTCAAGGACGACACTTCGCTCGTCAAGGACGCTGCCACGGTGGCGCTGCTCGACACGCTGGTCGCCATCCTCTCGGGGGTGATGATATTCCCCGCTGTGTTCTCCTTCGGCGTTGAGCCCACAGCGGGACCCCGCCTCATCTTCGAGGTGTTGCCAGGCATTTTCCAGCAGATGGCGGGCGGCTATGTTTGGGCTTTGCTCTTCTTCCTGCTAGTCTTCTTCGCGTCGTTGACCTCAACCATTTCGTTGAGCGAGATTCCCATCACCTTCCTCATCGAGGAGCACAAGACCTCTCGTCCCCGTGCCATTGTGTGGACGGCGGTCATCACGCTTGTCCTCTCGACGGTGGCTGCCATGTCGTTCAACGTGCTTGACGACATCCAGCTCTTCGGCAAAAACATTTTCGACATGATGGATTACGCCGCCAGCAACATCTTCATGCTGTTGGGAGGACTGTTCACAGCGATGTATGTGGGATGGGTTATGGACCGCAAGGTCATTCACGACCAGTTGACTAACGGTGGACGACTCAAGGGCGCGATGGAGCCTTACCTCATCTTCTGCCTGCGCTATGTCGCCCCCGTCTCCATCTTCTTCATCTTCCTCTACCTCACCGGCATCATCTATTAAGTATTAAATAAGCTATCTCTTCAAATAAAAATAGGCTAAATATCAAATATTTAGCCTATTTTGTTATGTAACCCGTGGCCCATTGTCCCGCGCGTCTTGTCACGTGGGCCGACCCTCCGGCTAGCTACCCTCCAGTCCCTCCAATAACTTCTAACTTCTAACTCCTCACTTATTCACGTAGTCTCGGATGGCGGTGGTGAATGGTCGCCAGTACTTTTGGCACTTCACCTCGCCCACGCCGTAGAGGATGCCGAACTCGGCCTGTGTTGTCGGTTTTTCGGTCGCCATCGCCTGCAGTGACTTGTCGCTGAACACCATGTAGGGGGCGATGTGGCTGGCTTTGGCAAGGGCTTTGCGCAGGTCTTTCAATACTTCGAACAGCGCCGTGTCCATCTGTTTCGGGGTTGGGGCTTCGTTGATCAACGGTAATTCGGGCTCATGCTTCTTGACGTTGAAACGCTGGCGCAGGTAACGATTCAGCTCAATGGACTGGCGGCCATAAAGAACCTCGGTGCCGTAATCGGTGATTTTCAAGTGGTTGCTCTCGTTATAGGCGACCTCGAACAGTCCCATCTGCAGCATCTGCAACAGGTAGGCATTCCATTCAGCAACGGAGAGGCCGCGTCCCACGCCGAAGGTCTTCAGCTGGTCATAGCCTTTCTCGATAATCTCGGCCTTGCGCCAGCCGCGCAAGATGTCGGTCACTGTGAACATCGTGGCCTGTTCGTCGGTGCGCTTGATGGCACT
>DAIREJ010000005.1:5155-30414 GCA_036795635.1 Sodaliphilus sp. | reverse complement strand
CGATGTAGGGCTCGATGGGATCCTTCTCGAAGTTGTGCTTCGACTCGGGCGTCTTTTGGGGCACCATGTCCATGTGGGCCTGCATGGTGATGCATTTGCGGTTCTCCATACCGGGAGTAGCGGGTTTGCGCATCACGATGTTGCCGGCGGGGTCCTGGAAGGCCTCTACGCCCACCTTCTTAGCGAAGTCGAGCAGGAATTGCTGGATTTTCTCAACATGTCCCGAGGGACGGGGAATCTGCGTCAGCGCATAGAAGTTGCGCCAGATGCACGTCGGTTTCAGTTTTTCAATTTCGTTCATTTCTTGATTCAATTGTTAATGAATTATAGGTTGTAAAATCGATGTATCTGTCTTAGCAGTAGGCAAAGATAAGCCATTTCCCCCACCGTGCCAAATAAATCGGTTAAAAACTATTGACAAACAACTCCTTTGGTCATTTTTGCAGCATTACTCAACAATTTTATTACCTTTGCAATCATGATGCAGGACCGAGGGGTCGTGTGTTATTGTTTCAAGCGACATTGTTTAACAAGATTTCAGTATATATTGTCATGAAAAGATTTATCACAACGGTATTTGTAGCCGTTATCTGTATGCTGTCGGGCCTGAGCTCGGTGGCCCAATCCCAACCCGCTCAGGGTAATAATGAGATTATCCTCCATGCCTGGTCGTGGTCGTTCAACACCATCCGTGAGCACCTGCCCGAGATCAAAGCTGCGGGCTACACCATCGTGCAGACGTCGCCCATCAACGAGTGTGTAGTGGGCGAAGACGGCGGTCGCCAGCTGTTCGGTCACGGCAAGTGGTATTACCACTATCAGCCTACCGACTGGACCATCGGCAACTACCAGTTGGGAACACGCGACGAGTTCAAGGCGATGTGTGCCGAGGCCACCCGTCTGGGACTGCGCGTCATCGTGGATGTGCTGCCCAATCACACGGTCATCGACCGCACGCAGATCAATGCGCGTCTTGACAGTGCCGTGAATGGCCGCGAGAACCTGTTCCATGCCAACGGCTTGTGGCCCATCAAGGACTACAGCGACCGCTACCAGTGCACCACCGGCGAGATGGGAACCTTGCCCGACGTGAATACCGAGAACCCCGACTTCCAGTACTACTACATGCAGTTCGTCAACGACGTGCTGGCTTGCGGTGCCCGAGGTTTCCGCTATGACACGGCCAAGCACATCGGTCTGCCCGGTGAAATGCGTGATCCCAAGTCGCCCCAGAACGACTTCTGGGATGTAGCCATGGGCCGCAAGCCAGTCAAGGGCCTCATGTTGGCTGTGCCTCGCGAGGAGCTGTTCATCTATGGCGAGGTGTTGCAGGACCGCAATGTGCCCGAGCAAGGCTATGCCGAGTATATGGACCTCACCGCCAGCAACTACGGCTGGGTGCTGCGCAACGTGCTCAACAAGCACGATGCCCGTGCTGACAACCTGCTCACCTGGCACCACTCGGTGGATCCCGCCCACCTCATCACTTGGGTGGAGTCGCATGACACCTACTGCAACGACCACGCCTCTGCCGGCATGAGCGACGAGCTCATCCGCCTGGGATGGGTCTTCCTCACCGCCCGCAAGTATGGCACGCCCCTGTTCTACTCCCGTCCTCACGGCAGCACCCGCGAGAACTATTGGGGTGACAACGAGATCGGCAAGGTGGGCAATGACGAGTTTAAGCACCCCGTCGTGCGCGCTGTCAACGAGTTCCGCCACCGCAACATCAATCAGCCCGAGAACCTCGTCTATAGCGAGAACGGCAAGCAGATCATCGTCGAGCGCGGTGCCAGGGCTGCCGTCGTCATCAACCTTGACGAGCAAGAGGCTCAGGTGGCCATCCCCGTGACCCTGTCTAACGGCAAGTACCGCGACGCCGTGACCAAGCAGCGCTTGCAAGTCAAGAAAGGTGTCCTCAAGGGCACGCTGGCTCCCATGACCGCCTATATTCTCTATATGTAGGTTTTAGGCTTTAGGCATTAGGCTTTAGTCCTTAGGCATTAGGCTTTAGTCCTTAGTGGGCATCCGCGTTCCAATTTTTAACTACGGATTTCACGAATATTACGAAGGCATCCATGCTCCATGGACCTCACGCTAAGGCGCTAAGAGAAAAAGAAAACAATAAATACAAAAAATACAAGGCATCCGCACTCGTTTTTTCAAACAACTGAACAGTCTGAATTCTACTGACGGCATCCGCACTCTTAAGTCCTCACGCTAAGCCGCTAAGGCGCTAAGATTTCAATTGGCATTCGCACACCCTCCACGGCGGGCGCGAGCCCGCCATACACGCGGCGACAGCCGCAAATACACCCATACACGGCGGCTTCAGCCGCCTCATCCACTGCGGGCAAAAGCCTCGCTCCTCTCTCCTCGCTCCTCTCTCCACGGCGGGCGTGAGCCCACCAAATTTGCGTCATAAAGCAATGGGCGGTTTTGGACTGCGTTTTTCTAACCCGTTGGTTTTCAATCGCGTTTTTGTTTACGGTGAATGAAAGGGGGTGGGGCGGAAATGATAAAGAAACTTAAAAGCAGTTTTTACCTCTCACCGCTGCAAAGATAAAAACATGCCGCCACCCGCACCATGTCAAAAAGCGAGCGAGCCGTTGGCCCAGTTAGGAATTAGGGGTTAGGAATTAGGGGTTAGGAATTAGGAGTGAGTGCAGATGTCTTTAGCGGGCTTTTCGCCCGCGGTGTATGGTGTATTGTGTATGGGTGTATGCGGACTTTTCGCCCGCGAGGAGCGGTCGCGTATGCCCATCAGATAATTCAGATGAATCAGTTGTTTATTCTGTTCGTTTGCATAAATTTGGATGCGCCTTAGCAAATCAAGCTGGCTTGTTTGCGTTCGGCTTGCACAAATTTTCGTTCATTTCGTTCACGCGTGCGACTATGAAAATCTTACGAATCAAACTTTTTATCATCGATTTAAAGTGAGTTATCTCATTCTCATTCAAGCCCACTTAGCTCACTATAAATAATTGACTAAGAAAATCCGCCGTTTAAGGCGGTCAAGGTATCATTATTTTATTCCTAAGAGGTCATATACTATTTGTATCTTTTTCTTCAAACAGGAATCCATTTTTTGTTGCTCTACTGCAATCTTAGTTTCTAATTCATCAACGGTTTTTATTTGCTTTCGTTGTTCTTCAATAGGAGAAACAGTTATTGATAGCCCAGAAACACGCTCAATAGAAGCGCGATAATTTCTACTGAATCCTGCTTGCTCTCCTGCTTTTAAAAGAAGCCAAGCAGCATATTTTGGCTCTAATTTATTGTCCTTTATTCTTAATATGCCACAATGGTCGGTAGGATAGAAAGGTATATTTGCGTCAATAGTATTAACCATCCAATCTCCATCAATACCCCATAAGACAGAAGGCGTTGAGAAGTCAGTTAAAAACAATTTGTCAATTTTGCCGAAAGGCGAGAAAACATTGGCGCTATATACAGGAATAGAGTATTGAGAACTCATTTCACTATCTAAGACACGGCGACCAATTGACAAGTCAAATGTGTAACTATCTGATAATCTGAGTATTACCCCCCCGTTTTAGCAATAACGTCAAGTGATTCAAACACTTGCGTTATTTTTTGACGATAAGTCTCTATTGCCATTCGACTATTATTAAACTCATCATCTACCTTTTTGCATTCTTTTACAATTTTCTTTTGGAGTTTAGGATCTACATTTGGTATTAAGATAGTTTTAATATCATCGGGATAAACATGAGGTTGTCCCGCTCCTTTTTGCAGATAGAATATCTGATTTTGGATAGCTTGTAAGAAAGCAAAAATGTATCTTGTATGGATTTCGTTTTTGCCCCTAATTGTAGTGCAATCAGATGCAAAAATTGGTTCATCCCAGAAGTTTACAAAACCCGCATTTGCACCACTTGCACTTATAGTTATTGTACAAGCATCCCGATTAGAGACATTGTGATAATATGCAAAATCAATTCCACCAGCAACAACTTTAACTTGACCTGGTTTTGTTTCGGATTGAGTTATTGAAGTTCCTTTTAGAACATCTGCTATCTTGCCCAGTTGAACAAGCTCATATTTACTTTCAATGACGATTTTTTTCTCTGGTTTTAAGCGAATTGATTTATTGAAATATGGCCTTGAGAAATCAAGCATATCTTTTAATGAAACAAAATCAACATATTGAGATAGATCTTCAGATAATTCAGTCGTAGCACCTAAGAAAGAATTACGAATTGCACAAGCTAAAGTACCACGAGCAAAACGGTCACTATCATTATACATTTTACCTCCACGATTGGTAATGATAATACCCTCAGAACCTTTTCGGGTACTCCATTTGTAACCTAGGAATTCTTTTTGCTCCTTATTCTCGCTTGGTGCACTTACAATAATCGTGTTTTGTTGCCAAATTAGAGAGAAATAATAAAGTTTGTCTTTTTCGATAGAGATAACATGAGAATATAATCGATCAAGATAAATCTTATCTTTCTCTTTTTGAGTAGCCTTATTGGGATATTTAATTGGTGACTTATCAAAGTCTTCTACATAGATATTGAAATACTCATTAGCTTTTATCTGCTGTAAAGAAAGGGATTTTTTGACAAAAGCCAAATAATCTTGAATATCCAGTTTTTGATGTTCAAGATAAGCCTCTAGAATCTCCTTTTCTTCCCAATCGGGTGATATATTGCCAGTAAAAATGGCATCTATTATGTCTTGATTAAGACTGGCTATTTTAGGAGGCTCATTAAATCGCTCCAAAAACAGAACAATCGTTGTTGTGCCAGTTTCACCAAAAGTTTGACTTCCAAAGCTGATTATACCGTGAATAAAGAAATTTTTTAACAAAATCTCTCTCGCACAAGTATAACTGCCTTTGTCATTTGATAAAATTGAACTGGGTAATATAATTGCAGCTAAACCTTTAGGTTTCAATAATTGTGATACCCTTTCAACAAATAAGGTTTCTATCTCACTACCATCATTTGAGACAAAAGGAAGCACTTCAAAATTATTATTCTTCAGTTTCAAGTGTTGCTTAAAACCACTAACTGAATAAGGTGGATTAGCGACAAGTATATCAAACTCTTCAAAGTTCACTCCATTATCAGGATAATTCTCAAGGCCATCGCCAAAAATTATGCAGCCATTTCCTGCTCCATTCATGAATAATGAAATCTTTGATACACGGGCCAATCTATAATCTTTTTCAATGCCATAAACATTTTTCTCAACCCAAGAGTTATCTTCATCTTTCCTTATTGCGTTAACAGCTTCAATAGCTTCTGTTAAAAAATGACCTGCGCCACAAGCATAATCTATAATTTTGGGTATATTATTATTTGATATGTAAGATTGCAAAGGAAGTGAATCCCAAATGAAACGGGTAATTGGTGTTGGGGTAAAAAATTGCCCCTCATTTTGTTTGAACCCCTTTGTTAGAAGTCGCTCAAACAAGTCTCCCAAAAATTGGTGTTTTGACGGATATACAATTCTATATGGTTGAAATAGTTGCACTACCTCAACTAAAATTTTACCGTTTTGGTAAAATAGCTCCTCATTGTGGACGTCTTTAAATGCAAAATCATTATTGCTGTAGAATTTAAGGATTCGTATAGTTTTATTTAAATCCTCAATCGCTGCTTTTCTTTGTTTTCCAGTATATTGTTTAAATAATTTCTCTGCATAGTCTGCCTCAACATAAAAGATTTTTTCTTTCATGAATTCTTCCATTCCTTGTTGATGCAGTCGCTGTAAACGGTCTTGCAGTGATTCATAGGTATCGCTACCTTGCTTATACTGAAAATCAACCTCATCAAAATCTTGTTTTTTGATCTCATCAACAAGTTTACAGATAAAAAGCGCAACAAGGCGATTGAAAGCATTCTCTTTATCGCTCACATTATTGTGACGCAAGATTTCTTCAAAGCGATTTACTATACTATCCTCTGGAGTAAAGTCCCTTAATTGCTTTTTTCTCAGTGGGGGAATGCCAATTTTATAAGCTTGGCTTTCATCACTAAATATGATATTATCAAGCCATTGTAATTGATAAGTTTCTTTCCATACTTCAAATCTTTCTCTATCGTTGTGCGCTCTTGAATATGTTAAAAGACTCTTATCCTTTTTAGCCATCTTTAAAATGTTTGCGTCATCCGTGCAATTGATAACCAAACACTTTTGAGTAATCTGATTCCCATCCCAATCTGAAGAATAAAGAACAAGCCAACGAGTTGCATTTTCTTGCTGCCAATAACTAAACAATTGACCACCATCTGTTTCAGTGTTCTTTTTCTCTTTTTTAAACTCTGAGCCAGCTGTTTTACATTCAACAATAAAAAGTGGTTTTCGTTTTTCATCAAGAACAAGAATATCTGCTTTCCCGCCTTTCGTCTCATGTCCCAAATTCCAACGAGGCTCTAGCTCTATATGGTCTGGGCGGTACCCCTTTTCAAGTAAACGGCAAACACATTCCAAAACAACGAAATTCTCAGGATGGCTAAAATTACTTGTTGTCTTATCATTAACGACTAAACCTTTATTTTCAGGATAAGATATAGTTTGATTATCAAAATCGACCTCAATGATACAAGTATCAAATTGTTTATTATACTTATCCAATTTCGGGTCTTTTACGAAACCAATAGTTCGGAGAACATTCTTTAAATCTTTGATTTGTATCATTTCAGCAACTTAGTGGCAAGCATGTTGTATTTTATTAAATGTTTCATCAAATTGCTGTACCACAATGTTTGTTTGGTTGTGGCTCTCGGCAACCAGGGGAGATAAAAGAGGTTAATCCATATAAACACAAAACGTGGAGCCAAGTCTGTTGCTCAGTTCCACGCATTGAGGCTCCGGAAAGTGCCCACTCTGTCAGAACGAGCAACGACGAAGCCCCACAAAGATGTGTATATCAAATCTCTCAAACCCAATATAGAGATCTGAGTGACGGATATAGTACATCCATAGGGGCGTTCCCGTTGCTTTGTTTTTGACAGAGTTATTGTGAAATTTTGCGGATTTCAATGCGTCAAAACCAAAGCGTTACAGAAAACGCCTGTATCTAATATGTCTTCATTGGCGGATGTAGTAATGGTCGCCGCTGCGGCCTAGTTCCGTCAATGAATTGCTGCAAATTTAGTGGTTTTTAAGGAATTGAGCAACAATTATGGCTGCATTTTTTGTTCGTTTCGTTCATTTCGTTCACGCGTGCAGGGACTCACGTTTTTTGAAACGCTGATTTCGCGGATTCACACGGATTAAATTTTAAAAATCAGCGATAATCAGCGTAATCTGCGTTTATTCCAAAAAAACACCCGCACTCCAACCAATGGAATGCGAATGGAAATAATAAACTTAGCGAGAGGAAAGCGAATGCGGGCTTTCGGCTCTTAGCTATTAGTTGTTGTGGGTGGTGCTGTTAAAACAGGCTTCTTACGGTATGGTCGTGTTCTTGATATTTTTCGTAAGCTTCGCGGGTTGCCTCGTCCATCTTGGATTCTTGGTTATATAGGCTGGAATTCAAGAAGTTGAGGCTTTTGAAGAGTTCGGTGTCTTCTTCGCCGAAGGGTTGGTTGCCGTGTGCCACTTCAATCACGCCGTTGCGAATTGTCTTGATGTCGTATTTCTGTTCGAAGTAGGTGAGCAGGGCTTCGACCTGAGCGACGGCCTTGACGAAGAACGTCGGGTCGGCGGTATAGTCATCGTCACTGAAGACTTGGCTGCTGAGGGCCTCGATAACGGCTTTGTCAAAACCGGGCGCCTGGGCAGTCCCCTGGGCGATGGCAGTGTTCTTGGCGCCCAAGAACAGCATCACTGCAATGATGGTGAATAAACGTAATAGTTTCATTTGTGATGAGATGAGTTAATATCGGTCAATAGATGATTTCTTGTCAGATCGGAGTGGCGCCGAGCATGCGCAGGATGGCGGTGAGGCGGTCGGCGTGGTCGCCGCGCACGATGACGTGGTGGTTGCCGATGCTGCGCTCGAGGAAGTAGTCCAACGGCTGGTCGAGGCGCAGGTGCAGTTGGGTGCGGCACATGTTGGGGTTGGAGGTGCACTCGAGCAGTTGCGCCTTGCTGATGAAGCAGCGTTCCATGCCCTTGCCGCCGCACTTGACGACGGTCATGTCCATGGGCTCGAAGATGCCCTCGACGGCGACACCGCTCAACGACTCGTAGTGGTTGCGCACGATGTAGCGGTCGGCCATCGCGGGAGCGATGGTGCAATGGGCAAAGACCATCTCGTGGGCAGCGTTGTCCAGAATCTTGGACGGGTTGGCCATGAAGGTCATCTCGCCCGTGGCGGCCTGCACGGCAAGCATGGTGAGCAAGGTCTGCTCGTCGCCCTCGCATCCGGCGGGAATGCCCTGCTGGTTGAGCAGAGCGAGCGCCACGCAGCCTGTGGTGCGTGTGGTGGGAATGAGGTCGAAGCAGTTGAGGGTGAAGGCGTCGAGGCTGTAACGCTCCACGATGCCTTTTACTGAGCGGTAGAGACGCATCGCCTTGACCACCTCGTCGCGTGACGGCTCCTTGACACCAACGGCCTTGCTGATGAAGTCATCGGTGATGTCCTGCACCTCATCGGCAGTGACCGCTTCATAGCCCTTGACCACCTCGTCGAGGGGGACGTCGATCATCTCCACACCCCAGCGCTCGCGCATGGCGGCATAGTCCACGTTGCTGGCGATGAGCCAGCCTGAGGGCTTGCCGATGACACCCACGCGCTTGCCGTTGAGACGGGTGATGGCACTGTGGGCGGCGGCATAATCGTCGATGCCTTGCATGATGAAACTGGTGGGGCCGTGCAGCACGCGTCCATGACGGCCGTTCATGCGCATCCATGAGAGGATTTCGAGCGAGGCGGCGAGTGAGTTTTTCAGTCCGTCGGCGATGAGCACGGCATAGGGCGGCAGGCGGTCGATGTTGGCCTTGACCATCTCCTCGACACCGCCGCTGCCGACGAGCACCATCGTGGCGCCCTCGGGGGTAGTGTTGCCGAGTTCCTCGGGGAAGATGTATCGCACGTCATATTTCTTGCCGATAGCGTCGAGGAGTTCGTGGTGATCGGTGAAGATGGACTCTCTTGAGGCCAGCGATGAAGCAAAAGTGATGAGATTCAGATTCATGATGATTCAGTTTAATGGATTAGCCGCCACTGTGGCAGCAGTGGGAAAGGTGCATGCGCCTGGGTGCGTCAGGGAATCACACGGGAACGACGAGCATGGGCGTGTCGGTCTGGAACAGGACGCGGTGGGCGATGCTGGGATTGAACAGGCGGGAGAAGATGCTCGACTTCTTGTTGGGGACAGCGATGAGCTGCACCTTCTCGTCGGTCGCAAATTGCGCAAAACTCTCGATGAAGGTCTTGGCGGGTATGCGCTTGGTCCTGAAGTTGCACTCGGGATAATGCTCGCGGCAGTACTGCAGCAGCTGTTGCAGTGACTGGTCCACGAGTCGGCGTTCTTTTTTCTCGACCACGGGGATGATGGTGACATCGACACCACGCATGTTGAACAGGCGCGCAAAACGGTCGAATGAAATCAAGTCCTGTTGGATGAGGTTAGAGAAAAACGCCACATGAGTGATGTCGGTCAGGCCCACATCGGGCATGCCGATGGGCACGGTGAAGATGGGGAACTTGCAAGCGTCCATCACCTCGCCAGCCACGCTGCCGATGAGGTTTTGACGGCGACGGTTCGTGCCGCTGGTGCCCATGACGATGAGTGCCACGTCATACTTCTGGGCATAGTGGAGAATCTGCTCCTCGGGGATGCCTTCGGTCACCTTGGTCTCGATTTTCACCTTGGGCAACTCTCCGGCAGCAATCTTGTCTTGCAGCATCTGAACAAATTCGTTCATGCGCTGTTTGGCGTCTTTCTTGATGGCTTTTACCTCGTCCTCGGGGCTGTCATAGCGGTCGCTGCCAAAGGGCAGTGACATGGTGTGGCGCTCGTTGATGTAGCTGTGCAGCAGCAGTACCTTGCCGCGGCTGCGACGGGCATATTCCATACCCAGCCTGACGGATTTGAGCGAGTATTTGCTGAAGTCCACAGGCAGCAGCACACACCGCTTGTCGATGGTGCCGGCCTCGGGCGACTCGATGACCTGCAAGGCCAGGGGCAGGTCGCGTTCGCGGATGCGCACCCTCACGCCACTGGCCAGTACCTTCTCGTCGAGGTTGACGTTGTGGAGGACCACCTCGATGCCTTCATCCTCAAGGGTGTTCTTGAGTTCCACCGCCCGGTCGAAGGTGTGGATGGCGACGGTGATCAGTCGGTTAGGGTCGTTGTTGGTTTTGTTGTTGTCCATTGCGTGATGATGCGTTAAGGGTTGGTGTTATTGTTCGCTCTGGCTCTCGAGGATCTCGAGTGCCATGTCAAGAATCTGGGGATCGTCGAGCACGACAAGTCCCCCGTCGGGTCCAGGCTCCAGGTGGAAACCCATGTTGGTGCCTAATTCATAGTTTGACCCGCCAAAATAGTTGCGCACCGACTGAACCGGCAGGTTGAGTTTGTCGGCGATGGTGTGGATCGAGCCTTCGGGCAAGCGGTTCTTTATGCGTCGCAGCTCGTTGAATGTGATGGTTCTTGCCATAGCAAAGCTGATGTGATACTGAGTATAATATGAATTACACCCCAAAGTTACATGATTTTTGGTAAAATGCAAAATAAATGCTTCAAAAAGAGCATTTCAGGGAGATGCGTCAATATCCCCAAGATTCACCGATGAGGACGACCGTGTGGCGATGGGCGGGGAAACTGTTGCGGGTGAAGTGGATGTAGTTGCAGATGCACTGCGGGGAGTTGCAGTTGTGGCAAACACCGTCGATTTTGCAGGGCGTGTCACAGCCCAACCGTGCCGTGTTGATGGGTGCCGCGACGTTGCGGGCTCGGGCGAGGGCCGCCTCGATGGTGGGCGTCACCTTGTTGATGCCGATGACGTGAATCACGTTGTGCGGTCCCCAGGTGATGGCAGCGACGCGGTTGCCGCGGCCGTCGATGTTGACGATGACGCCGTCCTGGGTGATGGCGTTGGCGCTGGTGAGGAAATAGTCCACATCCATCGCATCAAGGTAGCACTGGCGCGTCTGCTCGGGCGTCTCGGCCTTGTCACGGTCGATGACCTTGTAGGCACCGCTGTTGATGAGTTCGCGAGCCAGGCCCATCTCGCGAATGGTCTGTGAGCCGCCCCAGGTGACGCTGCTGCCCTGTGGGATGAGCGACTTGATGAGAGAGATGGCCTCGGCTGCCGTGGAACAGTAGTGGGCGTTGAAGTTGCGGCGCTCCAGGTGCTTGATGATGCGCCCGGCAAGCACTTCGTTATGAATTTCAAGAGGAGTCATATTAGTTAGAAGTTAGAAGTTAGAAGTTAGGAGTTGTTAGAAGAGATTGTTAACTTTCTTTGCGATTTCCTCACTGGAAGGAAGCATCGATTTATAGTCATCGGGCAATTCGCTCGAGATATGGTAGGTGGCAACGCCGATAGGAGATGTGCTGTGCCTTAATGCGTATTCTACTATCGTGCGATTCTTTGACTTACAGATAATGATGCCGATGGACGGGTTCTCGTAAGGTAATTTTACGGTATCGTCAAGGACATTGAGATAGAACTCCATTTTGCCCTTGTATTCGGGTTTGAAATCCCCAACTTTCAGTTCTATGGCAACCATTGCCTGCATGCGCCGGCTGTAGAGCAACAAATCAATGAAATACTCTTGTCCTCCGACTTCAAGACGATACTGGTTCCCGATGAAGGAGAAATCATGACCGAATTCCATCAAGAATGCTCGGATGTTCTTCACAATAGCCGTTTCTAAATCATGCTCGGAGTGTTCGTTAGCGATTTCCAGGAACGGCAGAGAGTAATCGTCGCGTAGCGCCAAAATGGCTTGATTTTTTACTGATTCAGGAAGTGTTTGGTCATAATTGCTTTGGCCGAGCAGGTATTTCTCAAATGCTTTTGCCTCAATTTGGTGAAGCAGCACGTTTTTGGTCCATCCAAATCGCTTGGTGGCGAGAATATAGAAACGGCGTTCTTGAGTGTCCTTGCATCTCTCCATGATGCAAACATGTTTGGACCAACCAATTTCTGCAACCAATGGATGCAGAATTACATTGGGCTGATACTCAGAGTAAAAACGTGCCATGTTCCAAATGTTGCGCACACCGAAACCTTGAATGCCAGGGAATTCCTTTTGAATATCTTTAGACAGGTTTTCGACGACGGATTTTCCCCACCCAAGTTCTTTTTGTCGCTCGGTGATTTGGCGACCGATATCCCAGTAAAGGGAAATCATTTCTTTGTTGACTGCTCGCATTGCTTCATACTGCGCATTGCGGATGCGCTGCATGATACCGTCGCGAAAGTTCAAGTAGTCGCCATTACTGTTTGTTATGCTTTGATCAGTTGCCATAGATGATTCTTAAAACAGGTTGATGAGTTTGAGGGAGCCCCAGATGATGGCGGCGTAACGCAAGAACTTGCCGATGGTCATGGTCAGGAGCACAATCCAGGGGTTGGAGCGCACATAGCCCAGCGCGACACTGATGGCGGTGCCCAACACGGGCACGAAGGCGAAGAGTCCCATCCATGCACCTCGGTTGTGCATGAAATTCAGGGCCTTGTTGAGCTTTTCCTCGCTGACGCGGGCATATTTCTCAATCCATTCAATTTTTCCCAAGTGCCCGATGTAATAGCAAGTCATGCCGCCGCTCACGTTGCCCGCCAGCGCCACAAACAGGCTGGAGACCGGGTCCATGTGCAACGGTCCCACGCAGGCGATGACAAGCGCCTCGCTGCTGAAGGGGACAATGCTGCCCGCCAGGAACGATCCCAGGAACAGTCCCAGGTAGCCCCATTGGGCAAAGAATTGGATGAGTGCGTCGAGCATCTGTGATGAGTTAGAAGTTAGGTTGCGCTTACTTGAACAGCAGTTGGGTGAAGATGATCAGGTAGTCGCGCCAGTTGGCCCACTCGTGGCCTGCACCGCTCTCATGATAGGTGTAACGCAGGCGGTTTTTGTCGAGCAGTTGACGGAACTGGACATTGTCCTTGTAGAGGAAGTCATCAGTGCCGATGCCCATCCAGTAGAGACGGGGATGCAGGCGGAACTGGGTGACGAGTTTTGACTCGATATCGTCATAGATTTTGCTCTTGCCTTGGTCCATGCGACCGATAGCAGGCGAGAAGAGTCCCACATAGGCGAAGTCATCGGGTTGATTGGCGCTGATATAGAGCGAGTGGTAGCCTCCCATCGACAGGCCTGCGATGGCGCGCGTGCGTTTGGAGGCACGTGTGCGGAAGTTCTTGTCCACCCAGTTCATGATGTCGTTGAAGCTTGATTCGAAGGTGCCTTCCATCCACTTCGGGTGGGCAAAAGTGGGCTGCACATTGCCCAGAGCGCTCATGTTGGAAGCCGCTTGTTCATCGACATTGCCGTTGGGCATGACGACGATCATCGGTTCGGCTTTTCCACTGGCGATGAGGTTGTCAATGATTTGAGCGGTTCGGCCTTGCTCCAGCCATACGGTCTCGTCACCACCAGTGCCGTGCAGCAGGTAGAGTACGGGATACTTCTGGCGGCTCTCCTCATAGCCGGGAGGGAGGTAAATCATCATGCGGCGCTTCATGTTCAGGGAGGGGGAGTCGTACCACACCGCACGGACTTCGCCGTGAGGAACATCGTGAACAGCTGCGGGGCAGTCTCCGTTGGGGTCGAGCACAAAGGTATTCATGACGTTCTTGACATCGCGCAGCGTGTGGGCGTTCTCGTTGTCGAGCACCTTCATGCCGTCGATAACGTAATAGTACATGTAGAGGTCGGGCTCCAGGTCGCGCAGGGTGATACTCCATGTGTCGTTGCCCGTGTGTTTCATCAGCGTGTCCACACGCGTGTCGATAACCAGACGTACCGTGTCGGCGTTGGCCACCTTGACTTTGAAGGTCACATCGCCGTTCTTGGCAATGTCGGGACTATTGACGGAGGGCGCAAAGAAACCCTGTGCGGTCATTGTTGCCGTCAGGCAAACAAACAAGAATAAAAAGAATTGTTTCATAGCGTTCTCAATAAAAGATCTTATATTTTTGGCAAAAGTACAAAATAATTGGGAAAAAACCTATCTTTGTAGTCTCAAGTAATTAACTGATAAAAAGAATCATTATGGCAAGAGATCCTAAGAGATTTGTTTGGCGCGACAAAGAAGTGAAAGGGCTTTTCGGAGAAGCGGATGTGATTGTCGACACCGTGACAGGTGTGAATTACCTTTTGGTCGCCTATTGCAACGGTGTCGGATTAACCCCATTGATCGATGAGAACGGGAAGCCCATCGTCACCCGCGTCGTTGTTGAGGATTAGTCGCGAGGCTCGATAGAACAGAAACAGTAACGGCTCGCTTGATGTGATGATGTCACGTCAGGCGAACCGTCATTGTTGTATCTTGAGGTGTTTATTTCTTCATCTGCTTGAGCATCTCGGCCTTGTCGATGACTACCCACACGGTGTCCACCACATGGCCTTGTCCGCTGCTCATCTGGCGTAGCGGATTGGCGAAGTCCTTGTCGAGCACCTCCACGTCATCGACGAAATAGTCGGTCTCGCCACGGTTGTTAAAGACGTTTTTGAAGCCCCAAACAGCATGATATTTGAGTTTCACTTTCCATCCCTCGACTTGGGCTTGATAGAGCAGTTGCACGAGCGAGTCCTGGTCGTTGCGGTCGTTGTCAAACGAGAATTGGAAAGGCTCGCCGCTGGTGTTCATACCCGTCTGGGTGAGGTTCATGCGGCCTTCCCAAGAATCCCAGATGACACCTTTCTTGGTAAACTCAATCAGGTTGCCCACTTTCTCGCCCACCGAGTAGTTTTCCTTACAGCTGGTGAACGACATCATCAATACAGTACCAAGGGCTAGATACAAAAATCGTTTCATCGTCAAAGTTTATTATTCGTTAAAATAAAACACTGCAATAATTATGCCAAATGTTTTGGCTGCCACGCCAGCAAGAGTTGTCTATTGAAGATAAGAAAAAGTTGTCTATGATAATTATTCGTATTTTTTTGCATCCACATTGTGATTAAAGAATACAAAGTTATTTTGTCAAAGAATCCGAAGAGATTTGTTTAGCGTGACAAGGAGATGAAAGGTATGTGCCGTGAGGCCGATGTGATTGTTGACACCGAAACGGGTGTGAATTACTTTCTGGTCGCTTATGGCAGCGGCGCCGGTCTGACTCCCTTGATTGACGAGAACGGAAAACCTATCGTCACTCGCGTCATCGTTGACGAGTAAAGTGATGATTCCGATTGTCGGTTCATGGGTTATTGACACTTTTTGTGTACTTTTGCACCCGCAAACTAAGTCTCAAGCCACTTCGTCATCAGGCGAAACGGCTTGGAGGGTTTGCGCTTTATTCTTTCTGAATTTCCGTTCGGTGTACTCCGTCGGATGAATTATCACGATACTG
Organism: Sodaliphilus sp.; assembly: GCA_036795635.1. Taxonomy (GTDB): domain Bacteria; phylum Bacteroidota; class Bacteroidia; order Bacteroidales; family Muribaculaceae; genus Sodaliphilus. The sequence goes on along the minus strand of DAIREJ010000005.1, from coordinate 14,958 downwards.
AAGAGGCTGTATGCTGTTCAATTCATTAGAGTTTCTGTTATTCTTGCCAATAGTGTTTCTGCTCTATTGGTTTGTGTTTCGTGGCCGTCGCTGGCAGAATCTGCTGATTGTGGTAGCGAGTTACGTCTTCTATGGATGGTGGGATTGGCGATTCTTGTCTCTCTTGGCGTTCACCTCGCTATGCAGCTATGCGAGCGGCCTGTTGCTAGAGCGATATGAAGGGAACCGGAAAGCGCAGAAAATGGTCAGCGCCGGAAACATTGTCCTTAACATCGCTATCCTGGGCGTGTTCAAGTACTTTAATTTCTTTGTTGACAATCTTGATATATTGTTCACCTCGCTGTTCAATTATCACATTGACTGGGTGACCATGAAGGTCATTCTCCCCATTGGAATCAGTTTTTACACGTTCCAGGCGCTCAGTTACAGCATTGACGTCTATCAGAAGAAACTGCCGGCGACTCATGATATCGTCGAATTCTTTGCCTACATCAGTTTTTTCCCCCAGTTGGTGGCAGGCCCGATTGAACGAGCCACAAATCTGTTGCCTCAATTTCAAGGTGACCGTCGCTTTGACCAGTCAAAAGCTGTGGATGGATTGCGCCAAATGCTATGGGGGTTTACTAAAAAGATTGTTGTTGCCGATAGTTGTGCCGAGATTGTGAACGGTTATTGGGGTTCCTATTCACAAATGTCGGGCATCTCATTATTTGTGTTGGGCGTTTTGTTTTCCTTCCAAATCTACTGTGATTTTTCGGGGTATTCTGATATCGCCATCGGAACTGCACGTTTGTTCGGTTTCAATCTGATGCGGAACTTCAATTATCCTTATTTCTCGAGGAGCATCCCTGAATTCTGGAGAAGATGGCACATCTCGCTCACTACATGGTTTCGTGATTATATATATTTCCCGATGGGAGGAAGTCGGTGTGCCAAATGGAAAATCGTGAGGAATCTCTTGGTTGTTTGGGGCATCAGTGGACTGTGGCATGGCGCCGATTGGACTTTCGTTTGTTGGGGTCTGTTCCATGCTGTGTTGTTGTCACTATACACGGTATTTGGAATCAACACAAAGTACAAGTACACTGTGGCGCATGGAAGGTTGTTGCCGAACTTGAGAGAGACCTTGCAGCTGGTGATAACTTTTTTTGTGGTTGTCATCAGTATGATTATCTTCCGTGCCGAGAATATGTCACAAGCATATGATTTCATAAGCAGAATGTTTGTGACAGCCTTTGATGGTTTCAATATCCGCTTTGGCAGGGTTTGCTTAATCTATATCGTCGTCTTGTTGATTGTCGAATGGCTGCAAAGAGATAAACAGCACGCGTTGCAGTTTTCAGGCAGCGGGCTGTTCAAGTCACGTTGGGTTCGTTGGCCCATCTATTACGTGATACTCATTCTTATTGCGCTGAACATAGGTAATGACCAAGCATTCATATACTTCCAGTTTTAGTTATGAGGAATTTTTTGTTCAAAACACTTGCTTTTTGCATACCGTTGATTGCTGTGGTTGTTACCTACGTTGCAACTGATGTGTTCAAGGTGATATATCACTATGACCCGTTTTATGTTGATTCCTATCCGGTCAATCTGAATCGTGCCTACGGGTCCACGATGACTTATATCAATCAAAATCCCAAGTACCATTACAATTCCTTCATTTTCGGCAATTCCAGGAGTTTGTTCTATGAGATTGACACTTGGAAGAAGTATTTGCCCGAAGGCAGCAGTTGCATGCACTTTGACGAATCGTTCGGCTCGATCAGCGGCTTGTATGAGAAGGTATCGTTCATTGATCGTCAGGGTGGTGATCTCGACAATGCGTTGCTCGTGTTGGATCCGGCTCTGCTCTCAAGTCTCGAAATCAATGAGGGTTACTTGTTCATAGCTCCACCCATCTTGAAAAACAACGAGAATTGGGTGAGTTTCCACTTCCAGAACTTCATGGCGTTTCTGAATCCTAAGTTCCTGTTCGCTCTTGTTGATTATAAGATGTTCGGCAAGTTCCGTCCCTACATGCACTTGCTCCTGAATGACAATCGCTCAACTTATATCCCTGAGTATAACGAATTTCAGAAAACTTATGCCGAGGAAGCCATCAGCAACGGCACCTATTATGATGAAGCCCGATTGAAATTCTTTTATGACGCTCAGCATCCAGAGGCAAATTCGCCTGAGCTGCTGACACTCGAAGGCATCAAATATCTGAGGCAGATCAAGGACGTCTTTGACAAGCACAACACGTCCTACAAAATTGTGATCAGCCCGATCTATGACCAGATCAAGTTGAAGCGGGATACCTATTACACGCTTTGCGACATCTTTGGCGAAAAGAACATCTATGACTTCTCGGGCGTGAACAAGTGGAACCAGGACTATCACAATTACTACGAGGCATCGCACTATCGCCCCAGTGTAGCAGCCGAGATCATGGATATCATCTATTCAGCAGATGAAAAGCAGGATACTTAGGTTGTGATGTCCAACGTGAATTAACCGTGTTTGTTCTTTAATGGAGAATCTCACCCTCCCAAAGTGCTTTTAAGAATTGGGAGGCAGGCCAAATTTCGACTTGATTCATTTTACGATAGGCTGTATCGAGAGATACAATGATGGTTCGTGCTGATGGATGTTCTTCACTGAATGCTTTCAATCCTTTCAAGTGTCTTGATTGTACCTCTGATGCTGATTTGATTTCAATAGCTACCTCTGCATCTCCATATACGATATCCACTTCATAACCCGAAGTAGTTCGCCAATATGACAACGCTTTGCGGGAATGGGAATAGGAGAGGTAAGCAATCAGTTCTTGCACGATAAGATGTTCAAAACCATGCCCGAAATCTGTTGATCCTGGCTCCAGCTTGCGCCTGTTGCACAAGTAATTGACAATGCCCACATCAAAATAATAGAATTTTGGGGCTTTGATTAATCGGCGTTTTTGCACGTTCCTGAATGCTGGAATCATGTATCCGATCATTGTTTCTTGTAGGATATCGAAATATGCCTTGATGGTGTTGGCGCTCACACCGCAATCTGTCGCTATGCTGTTATAGTTCACCATTTCCCCATTGGTTAAGGCGGCAACTTCAAGAAAACGAGTAAATGTGCTCAGGTTTCTTGACAGGGCTTCGGCTTCAATTTCTTGTTGCAAATAATTTCCGATATATCCTTCAAGGCGATTCCAAGGATTGTTGATGAGATAATGTCTAGGCAACATGCCGTTATTCACCGCTTTGACGATGTCAAAATCGGGAATCTCGCAGCTAACAAGAGGGAAAAGTTGGCGTCGTACGGCTCTCCCGCCAAGCATGTTGGCCCCAAGTCGTTTGAGTTTCCGAGCGCTAGAACCGCACAGCAGAAATCTAATATCCCTGTTAACAATTAGCCAATGCACTGCATTGAGGAGATCTGGCAGCATTTGTACTTCATCAATAATTACAAGTTCGTCGTGACCGAAATGCTCCAACTCTTGAATGAGTAGTTCGGGTTTGCGCTGCAATCTGCTATAAACATCAGGAAGAAGCAGGTCATAGTAGTGCGCTTCGGGATAAATGCGCTTGAGCAAAGTGCTTTTCCCCGTTTGTCTAGCGCCCCACAAGAACACGCTGTCATCCTCAAGTTTAGGAATAGTTAGAATTCTTTTGAGTATCATAATATGTCTTTTAGTGATTTGCTAAAATATTGATATTTAGACAATAATATGGTTCTTTGTTCGTGATAATCGTCAATGAAACTGCGAAATATCATGATATTTTGCAATGAAACTGCAGATTATCATGATGCAAAGGTAGTGATAACTTGTATTCCAAACAACTAATTGCGTTTTTTTTTCAACATTTTTCCATTCATGTGATAATATGCTGACTGCACAGGCTTGTTGATAGGCCTGTGCAGTCAGTAATTTCAGATTAATGTGTTGTTTTAATCGGGTTTGATTAGATCCAGCCGAGGGAGTGGTAGAGGAAGGCGATGAGGTAGCCTGCGATACATGCGACGATGGTGTGTACCATACCGGGCATCATGAACGAGTGGTTCAACAGGTACTTGCCGATGACGGTTGTGCCCGTGCGGTCGAAGTTCACGGTGGCGATATCCGACGGATAGTTGGGGATGAAGAAGTAGCCGTATACCGAGGGAAGTACGCCCAACAGGATCCAGCCGTCAATGCCCAATTTGTAGGCTAGCGGCAGCATGGCCACGACCACAGCGCCCTGTGAGTTGACGAGCACCGACACGAGGAAGAAGGCAAAGGCAATCGACCACGGGTACTGCTCAACCAAGCCAGCTAACATATTCTGGATTTCACCCAGGTAGTTGGCGAAGTAGGTGTCGGCGAGCCAAGCGATACCGTAGATAGCAACCACAGCGACCATACCGCTCTGCCAAACGGGACCTGAAATGGCCTTCTTGGGTGATGCCTTGCAGAAAATGATCATCAACGCTGCAGCGGTAATCATCACAATCTGGATGACGAGGTTCATCTTCAGCGGTGTGGGATGCGTCTTGGTCAAGCCATCAACTGCGATGCCCAACTTTGCCAATTGGTCGGCGGTGATGGTCACATGCGAGCCGATGAGTTCGACAGTGGCGTCACCATCGATAGCCTTGATGGTGTCATAGGCAGGCAACAGATCCTGGAAAATAGCGAAGAACACGATGACCAAGAGGGCGCCGAAGAAGATATACACGGCGCGCTTGCTCTCGGGAGCAATCTTCTTGTCGAGGGTGGTGGCTGTGCTGCCGTAGATGTATTCGCGCTGTGCGGGGTCAGCTATTTTCTTTTGGAACTCAGGATCCTTGTCCAGGTCTTTGCCGCGCTTGTAGGAGGCAATGGAGGCTATCACGATACCCAACAGGCACGCGGGGATGGTCACCATGAGCACCTTTGGGATGGTAATGTCATAGCCATTGGCTCCCGAGATGGTGATGAAGGCCACCACAGCTGCCGCGATGGGCGAGCAAGTGATACCGATCTGGGAGGCGATGCTGGCGATACCACAGGGACGCTCGGGGCGGATTCCCTTCTTGATCGCGATGTCGCAGATGATGGGCATGAGCGTGTAGACCACATGACCAGTGCCGACGAGTACCGTCAGGAAGAAGGTGCACAAGGGGGCGAGGAAGGTGATGCGGTCGGGATGTTTGCGCAGCATCTTCTCGGCCAACTGTATGAGCCAGTCCATACCACCTGAGGCCTGCATGATGCCGGCGCAGGTGACGGCAGCGATGATGATGTAAATTACGTCGGTGGGAGGTGAGCCCGGTTTCATACCAAAGCCGAACACAAGAATAGCGAGGCCAATGCCCGAGATGGCACCCAGGGCCAAGCTACCGTATCGTGAACCGAGCCACAAAGCACCCAGCACGATACAGAGTTGAAGAATCATGAGTAGTGACATAGTATTTTAGTTTTTAGTCCTTAGTTTATTAGTAGCGGATGGAAAGCTGCACGAAGACGGTGCTGTAGTCGGGTTTAGCGAGAGCACGGTCATGAGTGAAGCAGTACTCGGTCTGCGCCTCCAGATATTTGCAGAAACGGTAGTTCAGACCAACCTCGTAGTTGGTCTTGGCCGCTACATTCGAAGCGGTGGGACGGTAGAGGTCATAGCGGGCCTTGGCCATGAGTTTGTCCTTGACCACGGGCACGATGGCGAGGTCGCTGGCGTTAGAAGGATTCTGGTAGGTGGAGGCAAAGCCACGGCCCGTCGAGTGGATATACTCGGTGCGCAGCTGCAGGTCGCCCTTTTTGTACTCGGCACTGAAGGCATAGCGGTGCTGACGCAGGCTCACGGTCTGTCCACCGGCCTTGCGGGCATAGGAACCTTCCCAGCCGAAGGCGCCGATGCGCATGCCGTTGATGGGCATTACCCAAGCGCCGCCAATGATGTCCTTGCGCTCATCCACATCCTTGACGTTGATGCCTTGGCCGTTGAACACGCCCACCTGGTAGTGCAGCAAGTTGCGGCCGCTGCTGCTCTTGAGGAAATCGCCTTGGAACTGAAGACCGATGTCACGACCGTTGCTGGCATGCATGCCCGTGCGGTCGCTGAAGCCCGCCAGTTTGCTCACCGGTTGTGAATAGCCCATAAAGCCCTGGTCGATGGGGTTCATCGGGTTCTCGTAGGTGAACGGGCGCTTGAACTGGCCCAACTTCACGCGGAAGAAGTCCAGCTTCTGCCATTCCATGAAATAGTCTACCAGCCTGGGACTGCTGCCCAGTGTGGTGGTGTTGCCGTTGATCTGGCCTTGAATCTTGTAGTAGAAATCGTTGAGGATGCGGCCCTCGATCGATGCCCTGACAAGCCTCAGGTCAAACGAGTTGCTGTTGTTGCCGTCCTGGAACGTCGCTTGATAGGACGCCATGGCAAAGCCGCTGAACTTGGGCTTGGTGAATAACGCGTTGTTGCCGTCGCCCTGTGCAAATGCCGGGAACAACATTATTGATGCCATCAGCATCAGGAGTAGTCGTTTTGTCATCATGTTGAAGTCGTTTTGGAGGTTATTTCTTTTTCTTAGGGCTACAAATATAAACCTTTTCTGCCGAAAATGCACCATCATCTGCTGTTTTTATCCATTTGAATGATAGTTTTCCGTTCTCATTGATGCTGAAATTTTAAAATCTGAAAGCCATGTGACACCATGTGCTATGTGTACCAAGGTGGTGTCTGACAATCAACAGCGAAAAAAAGGAGAAATAGTTGTGGTGGTCAGGGAGATTGCTTATTTTTGTGGGGAAATTGCCGATAAAACCAATTAAAAAATATGATGACTAGCCGAAATCTTTTCAAGATGATAGCAGTTTTACTGCTCGTGATGGTGACCGTGATTCCCGCCCAAGCTCAACGCAGCGGCAGCCGTGCCGTGCGCGACCGCTACAGCCGTTCAAGTACCTATGGTGACGTGGTGGAAGTGCGCTTGAGCACTGCTGGAACCCTTGAGGAAAAGATGACCCAAGAGATGAGGGACCGCGTGCGTCTGTTGCATATAGAGGGGCCCATGGATTACAAGGACTTCAAGTTCATCAAACGGTTGTGCGAGCGTTCAAGTTGTGTCGATAACCGCGGCAAGAGGGTGGACAATTACATCGACTTGGAGCTGGAACGTGCGCGCATCATGAACTCGGACAATGGCGGTCTACTGGGCGGTCACGGAGAGCGTGATGTCTTGGGCAACGCTTTGTCCTATGCTACCCATCTGCGCTCCATCCTGCTGCCCGAGCGCCTCAAACGCATCGGCAACGGCGCGTTGCGTGGTTGCAGCCATCTCGAGGAGGTCATCATGCCGCGTGGTGTGCACACATTGGGTGCCAACGCATTCAGCGGCTGTTCGCGACTGGAGTATATCTATCTCCCCGACGGTTTGCAGAGCATCGAAGAAGAGTGTTTTGAGGATTGCTCGGATTTGAAAAACATCTCCATCCCGCGCAGTGTGGTCGAGATTGGTGACAAAGCCTTCAGGGGCACAGGGGTGAAACGCGTCAGCTTGCCACGCGAGTTGATGACGTTGGGCGCCAAGGCCTTTGAGAACACGCCGCTTGTCCAACTTGAAATCCCCGCAGCGACCCGCATCACCAACGACGACTTGGGTGTGATGAAGAAGCTAGAGGAAATTACCGTGGGGGGCGGCAGCCGTTACTACTCTTGCGAGGACGGCGTGCTCTATGACAACACGGGCAGCGTGCTGCTGCGTTGTCCTGCAGCCCGCAACGGAGACTTTATGGTGCCTGACGGGGTGGAGGAAATCGCCTGGAACGCATTTTCCTATACTCAGCTCTCGAGCGTGAATATTTCGGACGGTGTGACCAAGATATCAAATGGAGCATTCTACGGGAGCCCGCAACTTCGGTCTGTGATTCTTCCCGCCAGCGTCTTGGCGGTGGGCGAATCGGCTTTCTATGGTTGTTCGCGCTTGCAAAGGGTGGATTTGTCTCATGTCAGGAAAATTGGGAAGAAGGCCTTCCAAGACTGCAAAGCACTTGAAGCAGTCATTGCCAATCATCTGACCGAGGTCCCCCAATCGGCATTTGAGAGCTGCACATCACTCGCTTCGATCGAGTTGAATTCGGAGATTAACAGCATCGGAGAGCATGCTTTCAAGCATTGTAAGGCATTGACTTGGATTGAATTGCCCAATGAGTTGACCACCATCAGCAAGGAGGCTTTTGAGGATTGCGCCTTGACGTCACTGGATCTGCCGGCGGGTGTGGTCACCATCGGAGAACGCGCCTTTAAGAGTTGCAAGGGTTTGACGAGCGTGAGTCTTCCTGATGTGTGTGCCAAACTGAATAAGGAGGCATTCCGCGAGTGCACGTCGCTGGCCGAAATCAATTTGGGCGAAGGCTTGCTTTATTTGGGTGACAACGCTTTGCGTGAGACGGCCATCTCCACGCTTGTTCTTCCTGAAAGTGTCACCGAGGTGGGCAAGAAAGTGGCCGAGAAGTGCAAGAGTCTGACCCGCATCGAGTGCCGTGCTGTTTTGCCTCCCAAGCTCGATGGCGTGAGCAACAACAAGGTGGAACTGTACGTGCCCGCCACTTCGGTCAATGCCTATCACAGCGCCAAGAACTGGAAAAATTTCAAGACAATTCTACCGATAGAGTGAAATTGAACATTGCTAAAATAATCAACCCTCATCTCGGTTACGCATAATTCTTGACCAAATGAAATCTTCAATTCTCACAATTACTATGCTGTCACTGGCGATGTGGGCTAGTGCGCAGCCTGCAGGGGAACCGTGGATGGACCTGCAAGTGAACGAGATCAACCGCTTGCCTGTACACACGTCATTCATTGCCAATGATGCGGATGCTGCTTCGATGAGTCGCTGCTTGTCGCTTGACGGCGACTGGAAGTTCAATTGGGTTGCAAATCTGGATGAGCGTCCCAAGGATTTTTGGCGCCTTGACCTCGACGACAGCAATTGGGGCACAATGCCTGTGCCAGGCATGTGGGAGCTGAACGGCTATGGTGATCCAGTGTATGTCAACATCGGTTTCCCGTGGCGCGATAACTGGGAGAACGACCCGCCCCGTGTGCCAGTACAGGACAACCATGTGGGCACCTATCGCCGTCACATCACCCTGCCAGCCGACTGGAAGAGCAGGCAGGTCATTGCCCATTTCGGGAGTGTGACCAGCAACATCAATCTGTGGGTTAACGGCCAGTTTGTGGGCTATGCCGAGGACAGTAAGACGGCTGCCGAATTTGACATCACGCCCTACGTCCACGAGGGTGACAACCTGCTGGCGTTCCAAGTAATGCGTTGGTGTGACGGTACTTACAGCGAGGATCAGGATTTCTGGCGTCTGTCGGGTGTGGCCCGATCGAGCTACCTCTACTGCCGCGACAAGAACTACCACATCGATGACCTGCGCGTGACGACCGGGCTGACCGATGACTTGCGTGACGGTACTCTGATGGTGGCTCCAGTTGTTACTGGAAAAGGCTCGATGAGTTACCGTTTGCTGGATGCTCAAGGTAATGAGGTAATGATGGCATCTGCAGGCGAGAACCACTGGATTGTTAAAGCTGCTCATCAATGGACTGCCGAGACGCCCTATCTGTATACACTTGTCGCCACTTTCACCCCTGCAGACAAAAGGGCTAAGGGAGAGGTCATTACCCAAAAGATTGGCTTCCGCCGTGTGGAAATCAAGGACGGCCAGCTGCTGGTCAACGGTAAGGCCATCTATATCAAGGGTGCCAACCGCCACGAGATGGATCCCGATGGCGGCTACATCGTGTCGCGCGAGCGCATGATTGCCGACATCAATGAGATGAAGCGCATGAACATCAATG
>DAIREJ010000005.1:0-5145 GCA_036795635.1 Sodaliphilus sp. | reverse complement strand
CCGTGCGCACCTGCCACTATCCCGACGACCCGCAATGGTATGACCTGTGTGACGAATATGGCCTGTATGTGTTTGCCGAGGCCAACCAAGAGGGGCATGGTTTCCACTATGACCCCAACACGGCTCCGACATACAAACCCATGTTCGCGAAGCCCATTCTCGAGCGCAATCAGCACAATGTGAGCGTGCAGTTCAACCATCCCAGCATCATCGTGTGGTCGCTGGGCAATGAGACCTGCGACGGCCCCAACTTCACTGCTGCACGCGACTGGATACGCGCCACCGACCCCTCGCGCCCCATCCATTGGGAGCGTGCCCAGGGTGGCGAGAACACCGACCTGATGTGCCCGATGTATGCCTCGCCCGAGTGGTGCGAGCGTTATGCAAGCAGGCCCGAGAGTCAGAAGCCGCTCATCCTGTGCGAGTACAACCACGCGATGGGCAACTCGGGGGGCGGGTTGATGGAGTATTGGGAAATCGTGCGTCGTCTGCCCAAGTTCCAGGGCGGTTTTGTGTGGGACTTCGTCGATCAGGGCTTGCGCGTGAAGACCGCCGACGGCAAGGAGTATTTCTCCTATGGCGGAGACTACAATACCCATGACCCCAGCGACAACAACTTCAACTGCAATGGCCTGGTGAGTCCTGACCGCGTATGGAATCCGCACGCTTATGAAACGGCCTATTATTACCAGAACATTTGGGCCGAGGACTTGAATGTCCGCCAGGGCGACATCGCCGTGAGGAACGAGTTCTTCTTCCGCGACTTGAGCAATGTGAAGATGCGCTGGCAGCTGCTCGTTGATGGCGAGTCGGTGCTCAACGGCGAGGAACTGAACCTGAATGTACCGTCCCAAGGTCAACAGATGCTGCACTTGCCCATTGCAAATACCCTTGCTGTGCTTGACGCGAACAGCGAGGTGATGCTCAATGTCGATTTCCTGCTCAAGAATAAAGAGCCCCTGATGGAGGCAGGACAACGCATCGCCTATACTCAATTGCCCGTCAAAGAGGTGATGCCTCAGTCTGCCAATCTATCTAACGACAAGGCCAAATTTAATGTCAAACAGACCAAGCCGGGTCAGCTCACAGTCACAGGTGAGGGCATGGAAGTAGCCTTTGACAGCAAGACGGGTTTCATGACAACATTTGTGGTCAACGGCATTCCCATGCTGGGCGAAGGAGGTGCTTTGAAACCAAGCTTCTGGCGTGCGGTGACCGACAACGACATGGGTGCCTGGTTGCAGCAGAAGTTGCAGGTGTGGCGCAATCCCGTGATGAATTTGGCCTCATTGACTGTGGACAAGAAGGCATCCAGCAAGTCGCAAGTGACCGTCGTTGCCCACTATGACATGCCTGAGGTGCACGCAAGGCTCACGCTGACCTACGAGATACACAGCGGTGGAGCGATGTGTGTCACACAGGGCATCGCATTTGATGACAGTTACATCGAACTGCCCGAGATGCTGCGCTTCGGCATGGTGATGGAGTTGCCTTACCAGATGGACAAGAGCGAGTTCTATGGCCGCGGTCCCGTCGAGAACTATGCCGACCGCCGCTACAGCCAGCGCTTGGGCATCTACCGCCAAACGGCCGACGAGCAGTTCTATCCCTACATCCGTCCGCAAGAAACGGGTACCAAGGGCGACATCCGCTGGTGGCATCAGATTGACAAGGCTGGAACCGGAATTCAGGTGACTGCCGACAAGCCGTTCTATGCCAGTGCGCTGCATTATGATATCTCAATGCTCGATGAGGGCGACCAGAAGCATCAGCGTCATCCCTCGCAGCTCGAGAAGTCACGCTATACTGTGCTGACCATTGACAGCGAGCACTGCGGTGTGGGCGGCATTGACAGTTGGGGTGCCCGTCCGCTGGAGCAGTACCGCCTCCCTGCCATTGATCGCACCTGCTCGTTTACCATTACTCCGCTCCTATATTAACCAGATATAAAACAATTAAACAATGAAACGATTATCATTATTCTTAATCCTTTTTGTCGGACTAACAGTCGCAACAGCTGTAGGACAAGATCAAATTTACCGTAGTGTTGAGCAGATGCCTGAATTCCCAGGGGGTGCAGTAGCGTTGATGAGGTATATAGACTCCCATGTCCAAATACCTCAAATACCTGAAAAAATAACCAATGGGAGGGTTGTCGTGCAATTTGTTGTACAATCTGATGGAAGCATCGGTGAGGTGAAAGTTGTGCGTTCGGTACATCCTGATTATGATCAAGAGGCTATTCGCGTGATTAAATCGCTGCCGAAATTTGAGCCTGGACGGCAAGATGGCCAGGCTGTTGCCGTGTGGTACACTTTGCCGGTTTCATTTAGGGAAAAGGAAAGTGGTGGTGGCTTTGGTTTCATAAATAAACCGAAGTTTGATACACATAGCGACACGACGATTTACCGTAGTGTTGAGCAGATGCCGCGATTCCCAGGGGGCGAAGCAGCATTGATGAAATATATCAATGCTCATCTCCAAACACCTCAGACATCGGAACAAATCAAAGGGAATGTGATTTTGCAATTTGTTGTACAATCTGATGGAAGCATCGGTGAGGTGAAAGTTTTACGTTCGGTACATCCTGATTATGATAAAGAGGCTGTCCGCATCGTTAAATCGCTGCCGAAATTTGAGCCTGGACGGCAAGATGGCCAGGCCGTAGCGGTGTGGTACACTTTACCGGTTGTTTTCCGCTAAATCTAAGTCTTATAGGGATTGATATAACAACTGAACCATCTGAGAGGTCTGATGACAATGTCTCAGGACAATCAGATGGTTCAGTCGTTATTGTTGTCTGCTATTCGCTGTAGTTGTGGTCGATGACGATGGAAACCGTGTCGTCGGGGACAAGGGGTTGCAGTTCGGCCTTCAGTTCCTCGATGAAGGCGGCATCGTCGTGGATGGTGATGTCGGGCACCACATCGATGGAAACGCGGCGCTCATCCTCAAAGTAGTAGAAGCCGTGGACCTGCTCGACGTGCTCGTGGGCGGCAGCGGCCTGCATGAGGGTTTGCTGCAACTGGGCGCGCTTGTTCTCGCCCGTGGCGACGGCATACACGCCCACAGTCATGATGATGCCGTGGCGGTCGAACATTTCCTCGCTGATGCGACGCGTGAGGCCATGAATCTGGTGGGCATTCATCGTGTCCTTGACGTTGATGTGTAAGGAGCCGATCTGCACATCGGGACCATAATTGTGGACAATGATGTCAAACACGCCATACACTCCGTCAAAGTCGTTTACCTCCTTCTTGATTTGCGAGAGCAGTTCAGGCGAAATCTTGGCACCGAGCAATTCGTTGACGGGGGAGGCGAGCATCTCGATACCGGCCTTGATGATGACCAGCGAGATGAGGGCACCCAGGATGCCGTCGAGCGAAATGCCCCACAACAGCATCACACCAGCCGAGATGAGCGTGGCCAAGGTGATGATGGCATCGAACAGGGCATCGGAGCCTGAGGCGATGAGGGCATCGCTCTTGAGCTTTTCACCCTGCGATTTGACGTAGCGACCGAGCACCAATTTCACGACAATGGCCACGATGATGACGATGAGCGTGACAGTGGTATAGGACGGAGTGGTGGGATTGATGATCTTTTTGATGGACTCGATGAGCGAGGTCACACCTGCCGAGAGCACGATCACGGCAATGATGATGGCGCTGAAGTACTCGATGCGTCCAAACCCGAAGGGGTGTTTGCGGTCGGCGGGACGCTGCGAGAGTTTGGTGCCCACAATGGTGATGACACTCGAGAGCGCATCGCTCAGGTTGTTCACCGCATCCATCACGATGGCCACTGAACTGGCCAAGATGCCTACACCGGCCTTGAAAGCCGCTAACAATACATTGGCGATGATGCCAACCCAACTTGTCCTGATAATCTGTGAAGAACGATCCATTGTATGTGCTTAAAGCAATACTGCGAACTTTTTCGCATTAACTAGTAGTTTGACTAATAGCTATTTAACAATAGCCGGTTCCAACGAAGCGGAAAGCAAAGTGCCGCAATCATTGGAACCGACCCTACGCCACAAGATGTGTCGATTACTTTTTGTATTTGTACTTCACACCCAGATTGTACATGATGAAGGACTGGATGTCGGTGTACTCGTCGATAACCTTGCTGATGGGCTTGCTGTGGCCGTGACCTGCCTTGCTGTCGATGCGGATGAGTTTAGGCTGGTCGCCGGTGTTGCAATGCTGCAGCTCAGCGGCATACTTGAAGCTGTGGGCGGGCACGACACGGTCATCGTGGTCACCGGTGGTTACCATGATGGCAGGGTAGGGCGTGCCATCGTTCTTGATGTTGTGCAGGGGAGAGTAGTTGCGCAGGTAGTTGAACATTTCGGGACTGTCATCGCTGCGGCCGTAGTCGGGGGCCCAGTTCCAGCCGATGGTAAACTCGTGGTAGCGCAGCATGTCCATCACACCCACCTGGGGCACTGCGCATGCGAACAGATCGGGACGCTGGTTGACTACCGCGCCGACGAGCAGACCGCCGTTGCTGGCACCGTTGCAAGCGAGCTTCTTGGGATTAGTGTACTTGTTCTCGATGAGCCACTCGGCAGCGGCGATGAAGTCGTCAAACACATTCTGCTTGTTCATCTTGGTGCCTGCCTGATGCCACTCCTCTCCATACTCGCCACCACCGCGCAGGTTGACATAGGCGCAAATGCCGCCGCAGTCCATCATGGCGAACAGGGTGCGGGTGTAGGTAAAGGCGGGGTTGAGGCTGACATTGAAGCCGCCGTAACCATAGAGGAAGGTGGGACGCTGGCCGTCACGCTTCATGCCCTTCTTGTAAACCAGGAACATGGGGATGCGCGTGCCGTCCTTGCTGTTGAAGAACACCTGTTCGGTTACATAGTCCTCGCTCTTGAGGTTCACCTTGGGTTGGAAGAAGAGTTCGCTCTTACCGGTCTCCAGGTCATACTTGTAGATGGCACCGGGGAAGGTGTAGCTGGCGAAGCTGTAGTAAACCTCCTTGGCGTCCTTCTTTGAGCTGAAGCCTACTGAACCGTAGGTGGGCAGTTCAATCTCACGGATGAGCTTGCCGTTCTGGTCATAAAGATAGGGGTGGCTCGAAGCGTCTTTATCATAGGTGAGGATGAACTTGTGGTCGGCCATCTGTGCGCCC
>DAIREJ010000004.1:9767-31938 GCA_036795635.1 Sodaliphilus sp. | reverse complement strand
GGGCCGAAAATCTTGTCACACTCCTCGATGGCCCAGGTCAAGTGCTGGCCGTTCCAGCCCTCGTAGTCAAAATCGGCTCCGTCGAGACCCGTCTTGACGACCGTGTCACACACCCAGCGGGCATAGGCACGGATGGCCTCCTCGCTGCGGTCGCCGGAGAGGTCATAGGCCTTTCCGTCCAGCGTGAAACGGTGATTATAGTTCGACGCGTCGGCATGGAAGACAAAGCGGGTGCCTTTCTTCTCGCGCGTCTCAATCATGTCCTGATAGGCCACGGGATGCGTCTCGGGCGTGGGAATACCCATCCACAGGTTCACGATGTCGATGCTGTCGGGCAACCCGACGATGCGTTCGCCCCACGAGGCGGGGTCCTTGTAGCCGCTGGCGCCCTCGATGGGAGCCCAGTCGGCATAATAGACGTAGCAAATCTCGTGCGGACTCGCCTTGTAGTCGCGCAGGCCCTGATAATACGCTTCGCTATACTCCTTCATCGGCTGCAGGTCCAACGCCTCGGGCTCGGTGTCGCAAGCGATGACAACGAGCAGCAGCAAAGCAGCCAAAATATATCTTGTCAATTTCATAACTTCTAACTTCTAACTCCTAACTTCTAACTAATTTCATAGCTCCTTGCGGTCCCACCACAAGCGGGTTCCTCCATTGTCTTGACCACCATTCAGCGCCTCGGCGTCCAGCAGCTGGATTGCGGCCTGAACAGCAGCCTCGTTGGTGTTGTATTCCTGCACGGGGAAGGGACAGCGGCGCACCTGCAAGTCGGTGTCGATGAGTCCCTGGCTGTCGTTGTTCACCACGGGCAACAGGCGCGGATAGCCTGTGCGGCGGAACTCTGCCCAGCCCTCGCAACCGTCAGGGTACATGGCAAGCCACTTCTGGGTGATGATGCGCTCCAGATTGGTCTCGAAATCGGCCTCATCATCCCAAGCGATGGTGATGGCACTGGGAGCCGCAATGCCGTTGCCTCCGTTAGTCTTGTCCACATAGCGGGTGGGCTGTGCCGTCGCGTTAGCGATGTAAGCATCCTCGCCGCTCACGCCGTTCTCGCTGAACGAAGCGCGGATACCGGCCTCATATAACGCCTTTGCCGTGCCGCCCATGTTCCAACCGCGCAACGCGGCCTCGGCACGCAGGAAGAAACCCTCGGCGGCCGTCATCCACACGATGGGCGTCGTGGCGCGGTCGATGTTCAGGTTAGAGACAAACGCCCCGGCATAGCGCGTGGGATTCATGTTGTGGACGCCCAAGCGCACGCCATGGTACTTGTTATCGTTGCTGGCGGGAACGAAATAGGCCGCCAGTCGCGGATCGGTGTAACCGTTCATGTAGCAGTCCATCGTCGCGCCCATGCGCACCTCGCCGGCATTGAAGTTATAGGCCATGTCATAGTTCGGGTGGAAATAGGTCAATCGGCCATGCAGCAACTGGGCACGCTCGGCAGCGGTCTCGATGAAGCCCACCGGGCAGGCAGCCGATTTCTCGGCCTCTTGTTGTGCCAGTGCAGGGTCGGCATAGACCACGCGCAGCGCCAGTCGCAGACGCAAGGTGTTGGCAAATTTCACCCACCGGGCCACATTGCCCTCATACACATTGTCATAGTCGGGCAGCAACGTGCCACCAGCCTCGGCCAGCGGCGTGAGGACCTCGATGGCACTGTCAAGCTCAGCAAAGAATTTTTTATACACTTCCTGTTGACGGTCATAGGTCGTGCCCAGCGAACCGCTGCCATAGCTGATATAAGGGATGGGACCATACATGTCGGTCACACGGTGCAAAGCCTCGACCTTGACGATGGTGGCCAGCGCTGCGACATCGGGTTGCCCCATCTCGCCAGCCACACGAGTGACGCGTTGCCAAGCGGGCATCACCTCGCTGAAGGCGCGGGTGAACATCTGGTCATACCAGCCGCTCACGAAACTGTAGGAGCCGTTGTGGACACCGTTGCGCCATGTTCCCGTCAGGGCCACATAGCCCGAGAACGGGTCGGCACTCAAGCCTTGCGCCACCTGATAGTCCGAGGAAAGGCAGTTGCCCGAACCGTCGTCAAAGAGCACTACCCTCGACACCATCTGCGAGAAAAAAGCGCCCACATTCTGATAATCGTTGGCCAGTTCCTCGTCGGTGAGTTCGTGCTGGTTGGTGTTGATATCGTCAAATGATTTGGTGCATGCCGCCAGCATCAGGACGGCTGCCATAAATATCATGATTCTTGTCTTCATAGCCGCATCAGAATTTGAGTTTCACATTAAATCCCATCGTGCGCAGACTGGGCTGCATGAAATAGTCGATGCCCTGATAGTAGGTGCCCGTATTGGACGTTGCCTCGGGGTCATAGGGAGCCTTGTTGTAAAGCATGCACAAGTTGTGGGCGACAAAAGCCACATTCAGGCCCTTGAGCCACTTCACACAGCGGTTGACAGGCACATCATAGCTGAGGCTCAACTCGGCCAGGCGCAGGTTGGTAGCACTATAGACATAGCGGGAATCGACCGTGCCGTTGGGATTGCCCACGGTCTGATAATAGCCCTGGGCATTGATTTTCTTGCCGTTGATGACCACACCGCCATCGTTGCGGGCATCCTGGGTCGCCTGTGAAGCGCCGTAATAGTCCAGGATGGCCTGCGTCTCGCTCACCACGATGCCGCCATAGCGGTAAGCCAGCAGAGCAGACAGGGTAATACCCTTAAAGGACAGCGTGTTGCCCCACGACAGGTTGTAGCGGGGAGCGGCCTTGCCAGCATAAATGTAGTAGGCATTGTTGTTGGGATTAGCCTCCACGGTCTGGCGCTCGGGGTTGACATAGATGGCGCCGTGCTCGTCGGTCTTGAGTGTTGAGACATATACATCGCTCAGGGTGCCGCCCTCGGTCAGACGAATCTGGTAGCCCGAGGTGCCGCCCATGTAGAGTTCGTCAAGGTTGTAAATCTCGCCGTCGATGGGGTTGCGCCAGTTCTTGAGCAGCTCCTTGACTTTGTTTTGGTTAAGCGTCCAGGTCAGGAAGGTTTCCCAAGTGAGGGCACCGATGGGCTGGATGTAACGTGCCGTGAGTTCAACGCCCTCGTTATCCACACGTCCACCATTGACCACTGCACTGGTATAACCCGACGAGGCGGGCAGCGTGGGATAGAAGAATTGGTTGCGCGTCCTGGACTTATACAAGGTAGTATTCACGCGCAGGCGGCTGCGGAACAAATGCATATCAAAACCGGCTTCCCACGAGTCAGTGCGCTCGGGCTTGAGGTCGGTGAGCATACGCGTCGAGGTTTCGGCCAAGCCCGTCGAGGGGTTGATGGCATAGGTCTCACGCGTCAAGAAAGGCTCGTTAGGTTCATTACCCACCTGGGAATAGCCGATGCGCGTCTTGAAGTAATCAAGCCAACCGGATTTAATGCCCAGCTCACTCAACAAATCGGTCCAGATAATACTTACGCCTCCAGACCAATAAAAGTAACTCTTCTCAAGTTTACTCGACCAGTCGTTGCGGGTAGTGACATCAAGATAGACTGCACTGATAGCGCCCAATTGGGCAGTGGCATACACGCTCTGCAACTGGGTGCGGTAGCCGCTCTGCACGGGCTTGAAAGTCGAGTTGGAAGTCTCTACATTGGCCAGGGTGAACTTGTTGGCGGTACCCTTCAAGTGGCCACTGAAGCCTTCGATGCTGTTGTCGCGCTGGTCAAAACTCGTGCCCAGCACACCGCTCAAGCTCAAGTGACCACCGTCAACGTAAAAGTATTTGTCGAACTTGGCGAAAGCCTCGGCATACATCTGGCGGTTGCTCACGTTGCGCAACCCGTAGTGACCATATTTGGAGGCGTAGAGCGTGTTGGTCGAAGAATTTCTCCTCATACTTGTCGCTGCTCTTGTCATATTTCACGCGGCCCGTGATATCCAGCCACGGGGTGATGCGCCAGTTGAGCGAAACGGTCGCCTGGTGGCGCTCCTTGTGGTTGATGAAACGCTCTCGCTCGGTCTCCCAATAGGGATTCTCCATTGAGATATCGTAATTGTAAGGCCAATACTGCACAGGGAAATTGCGGCCTGTGTCGTAGCGTTCAAAGTAGCCCAATTTGCTGAAATCATCACCTGCGGGGAACAGATAGACAGGCACCAACGGATTATGGTACTGGCCCTGGCTGATCATGTTCCGCTCCTTAACCGTGGTGAGCATGTAGCCCAAGTCGAGCGTCATGCGGTCGTCAAGGAAGTTGGTGGTGTTGCGCAGGCTCACGTTGTAGCGGTCATAATTGTTGCTATGGATAATGCCTTGTGCATTGGTCGTGCCGAGCGACAGATAAGTCTGGTTTTTCTCAGACCCTGTACTCAAGCTCACCGAGTTGGCGATATTGGCGCCCGTCTGGAAGAAGTCGGCGGGACAATAGTCACTGGGGGTAGCCAGTTTCTCACCCCAACTGAAGTAGCTGCCCACCTCGCTGGGGCCGTACTGATTCTGGAAACGCGGCAGCACAAATGGACGGGAGAACTGGAAACTGCCGTTGTAGGTCACGTCCACCCTACCCGCACGACCGCGCTTGGTCGTGATGAGGATGACACCGTTTGCAGCGTTAGCCCCATAAAGAGCCGCTGCCGAAGGACCCGTCAGAGCGCTGATGCTCTCGATATCATCCGGATTGATGTTGCTGGTGGCGTCACCGGTCTGTCCCGCACCCGCAAAGATGCCCTCGGGCTGCTCGCTGGAGAGGTTCTGCATGGGGATGCCGTCCACAACATAGAGCACATTGTTATTGCCATTGATGGACTTGGCACCACGCATCACCACGCGGCTGCTGCCGCCGGCACCGGTGGCACTGGCGTTGATGGTCACACCTGCTACCTTGCCAGCCAGCGAGTTGACAAAGTTGGCGTCCTGCACTCGCATCAAAGCGTCACCGTTCACCTGCTGCACATTATAGGACAACGACTTAGCTTCTTTCTTAATACCGAGGGCAGTCACAACTACCTCATTGAGCACTTGCGCATCCTGCTGCAGGTTGATGGTCATATCGCTGCTGTCAACCAACAGGTCGCGCGTGCCATAACCCACATAACTCACGGTGAGCATCGCCCCGTGTGATGCCTTGATGCTAAAACGGCCGTCAAAATCAGTGACGGCATTCACATTTGTTCCCTTGATACTTACAGTTGCCCCGATGATGGGTTCTCCGTTCTCGTCAAGCACTTGTCCTGTCACCATGTGCAGCTCAGTACCGCTCTGCGCCTGAGGCAGCGATGTGGCTGCTATCCCCATTGGACCTACAGTGAAGGCCAACAGTATCGCCAGTGCCCTGAAAAGCAACCAGGATCTTAATCTCATTTTTCTTGTTATAACCATGATAATCTGATTTTCACAATATCGCAAAGGTAGTCATTAATCTTGTTATCATCAACAAATCAGACAGAAAAACAACAGACGCCCCCTCACTGGAAGCGTCTGCCATATCTTTCAATAAATCGCTAGATTTACTTAATGACCTTGGCGGTTGTGGTGCTGCCGTCGGTGTAGGTGGTAACTACGATGTTCACACCGTTCACGGGCTGAGCAGACATTTGACCAGCCAGGTTGTAGTATGCTACGTTAGCAATCGTCCTGTTGGCGCTGATCTCATTGATGGCGGTTGCATCCTTCTTAACAACTACGTCCACATCCTTATAGATGTCTTCGAATGTAATCTCCTGAGTCGTCGTGCCGTCAATAACCAGCGTGTAAGTCTGAGTGTGATCCAAGCTATAATAGTTGCCGTCAGTAGCGGGGGTAACGATGTTGCCATCAGCATCTCTCAACTCAATATTTGCTGTGTTCTCGGTGAAAGTGATGCGCACGTCATTGGTAAAGTAAGGCGTACGGAATGCGGGCAGACGATAAGCAGGCAGCTCATACATCAACTCCATGCCTTCCCAACCGGGAACATATTGAACATAATCCTGAGTCACACTATTGAAGCAAATGTTGCCGGAGCGCATCAAGCTGGCATACTCAACCTCGGCATTATCAAATGCCATATATTGGTACTCAATGTGGGTGCCACCGTCCCAAGAGCCATTATAGCGATTAATCAGCCACAGGGTAAGGTAAATGTTCTCACCTTTGTACCAGAAAGGCATGTCGGGATCATCAGGAGTGCCGAAGGGAATTTCAACAATAGAGCAGAGATTCTCACGGGTGGAGTTCACATCGATGAGACAAGTGTAGCCAGGCTTACCATTATAGCCCCTATAGGTCACAGTGTCAGTGTACAAGTCACCCTTAGGCAGATGAGTATTGTAACCATCAAACAAATCAAGATCATCAAGTTCCATCTTATCGCGTGGGATGTTGCGGCACCATGCAGTCACTGATTGACCACAATTGTCATTATCCTCACAGGCCTGATAGAAGCCGTCCAGACCCAGACCAATGACCTTGGCATTGTTGGGCAGAGTGGCAGTACCTTTCCCGGTGTCACCCTTAGTAAAATCAAGGGCCGTTACAAGATACTCAGGCTGGTACTTCGTGGGACGATAAGCCTGACCCGTTGTCGGGTTCGTATAGGTGGTCCAGATTTCCTGAGAGCACTCCGGATTTACGGGAAGCGCAAACAGCAACGTGTCGGCTGCTGGCTGATCGATATTGGCCACATTAACCTCAATCTGAGCATTAGCGACACCAAAGCATGCAAGAAGCATTGCGACAGTCAAAAGTAATGATTTCTTCATAGTAGTAAAAAAAGTTATGTTGTTAAAATTCAAATCAATTCGTTGGACGTCATGTAACTATATAGTACGCTGCAAAGGTAAATCAAAAAAACGAATCCGCAAAAAGTTTTTGAAGATTTTAAGCGGACAACATATTATATCAATTATTCCTAACCTTGAACACATACTGCCCCATCAAGTAAACCGGAAAAGTGAACACAATGATTTTGAACCAATCGGCTATCGACAAGGGCGAGCAGTTGAACAAGGGCGAGCAAAGCTGCACAAGCACAATCTGGCCGGCACCGATAACCAGCAAAACCGCCCAAAAGACACGACTATCCTCCAGATTGTTGAAAGCCCTTTTCCCTGTTGCAAAAGCCCTTGCATTCAGCATATTCCAAAACTGCAGGAATACAAAGACGCTGAAGAAAATGCCCATCTCGCGTGGATTAATGTTGGGGTTGACGCCTTTGGCGAACACCGGGCCACCATTAGCCTCACGCACGAAGTAATAGTACAGTCCAATCATCAACACAGCAAAGACCGTACCGCTGATGAGGATGAAACGCATCATCGCAGGCGTGATGATACTAGCTTGTGAATCACGGGGTTTCCTGCGCATGAGCACACTGTTCGGCGGCAGCGAAGCTAAAGCAAGGGCCGCAAAAGTGTCCATAATCAGATTAACCCAAAGCATCTGAGTCACCGTGAGAGCGGGTTGCTTGCTGAAAAAAGAGCACACGGCAACCACCAGGCAGGCACACACGTTCACAGCCAGCTGGAACAAGAGAAAACGCTGGATGTTGCTATAGAGCGAGCGTCCCCACAGGACAGCCTTGTTAATGCTAGCGAAAGAATTGTCCAAGATGGTAATGTCGCTGGCCTCCTTGGCAACAGCTGTGCCGTCACCCATCGACAGACCCACCTGAGCCGCGTTGAGCGCTGGAGCATCGTTAGTTCCGTCACCCGTTACGGCGACCACTTCGCCCTGTTCCTGCAACAGGCGCACAAGGCGCGCTTTGTCGTCAGGTCGGGCACGAGCCATAATCTTAATCGCTGCGGCACGTTTTGCAGCTTCGTCATCGGACAACGCGGCAAAATCGGGTCCGGAGATGATTTCGTCGTCGCCGTCCTCATCGGTCCACAGGCCCACTTGACGACCTATTTCCCTAGCTGTGGCCCCTGTATCGCCTGTGACAATCTTCACTTTCACCCCCGCCTGCCGGCTATCGGTAATCGCGGCTGGCACATCATGGCGCACAGGGTCACTAATGGCTACAATGCCTAACAGGGTGAGATTGTTAACTTTTCCTGACTTCAGGGACTCGATGGCATGTTCAGGCATGACGCCATCATCAAGCACACCACATGCGAAAGCCAGCGTTCGCATTGCCTTGCACTGATATCCTGCAAGTTCATCGTCAACCTGCGAGAACAGCACGCCGCCGTCAACGTGGTCACACAAACCCATAACAATCTCGGGAGCGCCCTTGACCAGGAGTAGACGTTTGCCTGTCGCACTGTCTATCACCGTTGCCATGAACTTAGTCAATGTCGAGAACGGCAACTGGGATAAGATATGATGTTCTTCGCGCAGAGCCATG
Organism: Sodaliphilus sp.; assembly: GCA_036795635.1. Lineage (GTDB taxonomy): Bacteria > Bacteroidota > Bacteroidia > Bacteroidales > Muribaculaceae > Sodaliphilus. Next base: position 23,647 of record DAIREJ010000004.1, on the reverse strand, counting down.
TAATCGACACCGGCATCATTCAGCCATAGCAGCAACGCACCCTCGGTGGGGTTGCCCAACGCAGTCACATGCTCGGGGTCACTGTCATCGAGGAAAGCGGTGCTGTTGCAAGCGATACTTTCGCTCACGATGGCACTGGTCTCGTCATCAGCGAGGCGGTAGCCGTCTTCCAAACCGTAAAAATGTGCTTGGTAAACCTGCATCTTGTTTTGTGTCAGCGTGCCGGTCTTGTCAGTACAGATGACGGTAGCAGCACCCATAGTCTCACAGGCATGCATACGGCGCACCAAGTTATTGTGCTTTAGCATCTTGCGCATACTCAATGCCAGCGACAGGGTGACACTCATCGGTAAACCCTCGGGCACCGAAACGACAATCAACGTGACAGCAAGCATCACCGTCTCGATGAAGTATTGGATGTCGGCAACAAGTCCCTCACTCCCCATCCAAAGAAAAGCGATGACGCGCCCCAAAACCAACAAGCCAGCCATGATGTAACTGCCATGAGCAATCATTCGGCCCAGGCGGTCAAGTTGCTGGGTGAGCGGTGTCTTGACGTTATTGTCAATCTGGGAGTCACGATACACCTTACCATATTCGGTTCGGTCCCCCACACGTTCCACACGCATGATGGCGCCGCCCTCGATGATGGTGCTCTCGCGCAACAGGGTATTAGCGGGATAAGTCGCCTCGGTCGCTGTCGCAGCCGTCGCAGGGTCATGCGTCTTCCAGGCCGAAGGCTCACCCGTGAAAGAACTCTCGTCAACGGTGAGATTGATGCTGTGAATGATGGTACCGTCAGCAGGTACCTTTTCGCCCACATCCAGGATGACGATATCACCCACCACAATGTCACAACGCGGCACCTGGGTCACGTGACCACCACGCATAACCTTTACCTTGACGTGATCATCACTTTGATTGAGAAGGCGGAATTTCTTATTGGCATTCACCTCGACCAGGAAACCTATCAACGTGGCAAGCACTACCGCCAGGAAGATGCCCAACGGCTCAAAGAATATTTTGAAGCCTTGATTCAGCCAAAAGAATTCATAGACCGCTAAACCAACCGACAAAAAAAGCGCCACCAACAGGATCTTGATAAGCGGGTCATTGAATTTTTCAAGAAATTGTCTCCACAATGGAGTTTGCTCGGGCTGAGTGAGCACATTGTTTCCATGTTGCTCACGGCTGGCAAGAACCTGCTCAGCGGTCAGTCCTTTATCATATTTCGTCTCAATCATGATGAATAGTGATCACATATCATAACGCCATGGTAAAACGCAAAAACCATGCCAAAAAATAATACCGCCTCACATGATAAATGAACATCCGATGGCGGTATGATTGACCTCAAGAGGTAATCTGCTTGGGCAAAGGTCGGCGCGCAAAACGAGCTTTGTTGAAAATTGAGTCCCAACGAAGCTTGATCACACCCCACAACGCCTCGAAGAAGATGCTGCTATTCATCTTGCTCGTGCCCAACACGCGGTTCACGAACACGATAGGCACCTCCTTGATGGTGAAGCCCATGCAGTGGGCGGTAAACTTCATCTCTATCTGGAAAGCATATCCCTTAAACTCAATGGCATCCAAATGGATGGACTGCAGCACCTCACGGCGATAGCACACATAACCTGCCGTGGCGTCTTTCACCTTCATGCCGGTAACCAGGCGCACATAGGCCGATGCATAGTAACTCATCAACATCCTGCCCATGGGCCAATTAACGACATTCACGCCCGAGATATAACGCGAGCCCACGGCAACATCGGCGCCGCCCGTGGCACAAGTTGCTTGTAGTTCAGGCAGCTTATCAACAGGGTGCGAGAAGTCGGCATCCATCTCAATGATGTACTCATAGTTACGTTCCAGCGCCCACTTGAAGCCGGCGATATAGGCCGTACCCAGGCCCAACTTACTCGCCCGTTTGAGCAGGTGGATGCGCTCAGGACACTCAGCCATCATCGCCTCGACTATGGCCGAAGTGCCGTCGGGTGAATTGTCATCTACGATGAGCACATCAAACTGATGGGCGGCAACATCAAGCACGGCATGAATGATTGCCGAGATGTTTTCCCGCTCGTTGTAGGTCGGTATGATAACTAAACTGTCCGAATTCATTAGTGCTTAATATTTCTCTCGTCGCCAGAATGAATTGACAAAGATACAACTTTTTATCGAATAATGGGACATCAAACCATCATATTATGATTTTTTACCCTTTTTTGTCATTTACACGCTGTTTCACACCGATTATTCTTGCATGAAGCATGCCAAAAATCGAGTCTGTCCCAAGTGTCTATCTTCGGGCATCATCAAGACTGCTACGCAATCGTTTGCACAAAAAATCAATCATTTTTACTGCACTCGCAACACATTATAATAATAAACGGATATAACTTTGGCCGCTTTTTCCATCTAAGTAACTAATATTCAAGACAATTGATGCAAATGTTGATTGGCTGAAAATATGCGTTGCCGACAGACAAAAAAGGGGATGTCCCTTTGCCATTACATACTGCAGAAACAACAATTTTATTATAACATTAATCGTTAACGAGATGAAAAAAATTAAATCAACCAACCTAAAAGTTTTCAGGCTTTTAGCATTATTGTTATGCCTCGCGGCAACCGTCCCGCAGCTATGGGCTGTGACTTACACCGTTGCAGGTAGCGACACGCAAGCGCTCGGCGCTTCGTGGGCTCCAGACAGAGCCAGCAACGACATGGAGTTGTACAGCGGCAACTGGTACTACCTGTTGAAGACAGTCACCTACTCGTCTGACAACACCTACCAGTACAAAATCACTGTTGACCACAGTTGGAACACTTCCTATGGCAATAACGGAGGCGGTGACAATGCCTCCTATGCTGTGAAGAGCGGTACTGGCTACGTCTGCTATGCGTTCAACTCGAGCACCCATGTGCCCCATGTCGTGCAATCGTTGCAGACGGTAGTTATTGCAGGTGATGACACCCAAGCGCTGGGCTCATCGACGTGGAATGACTCAAACACCGCCAATTCAATGACTACAGCCGACGGCATTACCTACACGCTGACCAGGTCTGTTACCTACACTGAAGGTGGCAGCAAGCAGTGCAAGGCTGTCGTTGCAGGCAACGACTGGTATGGAAACAGCAGCGGTGGCAATGTTTCCTACAACATTCCCGGCTCAGGCTCCTACACTGTGACTTACACCTTTAATGCGGTGACCGGTATTGTTAGTGTGAATGTTCAATCTGACGCCCCTGTTATTCCCGACTACTACATCACGGGCGATACTGGTCTTGGCTTGAGCGGTTGGAGTTACAATCAGTTCACGACCATGACCTATGATGCCAACAACGACATCTACACTTACAGCTATAACGTGACGTCGGCAGGCACTTATTACTTTGCATTTGCCGACGGAGCGGGGAGCGACTGGAACGATTTCAACGGTAATCACCGTTATGGTCCCTCCAGTGGCAACGAGGACGTGACTTTAGGCTCATGGGCTCCCACCCAGAAGGGCGGAGGCAGTTATGCCGTTACCGTGGACGCCGGTCAATTGACCATCACTTTCGATGTAGCCAACATGCGCTATAAAGTTGACGGCACTGCACTCGTCATAATCCCTGATTACTATGTGGTGGGCGATAACTTCCCCAATGGCTGGAATACAGGTGCTTCCACTCTGATGACCGACAACAACGATGGCACCTATTCCTGGACATCAGGTCAGATGCACCTCGATGCCGGCACCAATTATGAGTATAAGGTGCTTGATTCCAACGGCACTTATCACCCCAGTGGCGCCAATGCCACCTTCAATGTAGCAGATCCCGGCACCTACACCGTGGCCGTGACCTACGACAGCAACAATGGCACCGTCAACGCAGTGCCGACACTCGTGCAGGCCGACCCGACGTATAACTACACGTTCTATATCCTGCCCGATGACAGTAGTACGACACCTACCCTGTACCTGTGGGGCACCAATAACAACAGCTATCATCCCAACGGAGACTGGCCCGGTACCGCCATGGGCACTACCGAGCAACTTGCCGATGGCAATAACTGGTACAAGTACACCGGTGCACTCTATGCCAACTTGATGAATGCCATCGTCAACAACGGCAACAACGGTCACCAGACTGCCGACATTACCGACTTGGCTCCCGACACCTACTACATCTACTGGAACGTCAATAGTGATACTTACACTAAAACCACCACGGCCCCTGTGCCTGCACCGACCTATGACTACACGATCTATGTGCGCTACAAGGGCGATGACACTCCCTATATGTATATGTGGGACGGTAACAACACCGAGTTGTTAGGTGCATTCCCCGGCACTGATCTGACGACCTTCACCAGTGAGCAGATCAACGGCTACACCTACTACAAGTATGTCGTGAACAGTTCCAATTACCCCTCGCTCAACATGATCCTGGACGAGGGCAACAGTGGCCAGACCCAGAATCTGGCTGTCGCACCCGGCACGAGCTACTTCACTTATGGTGGCGGCAACACCGTCAGTGGCCCCAATGCGGCTGCCGACCCCGCCATTATCTACTATGCCGAGAGTGACTTCGGCGGTTGGACCACTACTGACACCCAGATGAGTGCCAACGGTGACGGCAGCTACAGCAAGACCTTCACGGGTGTGACCCTGAACAAGGGCACCGAATACGGATACAAGGTCTATGGTAATGACGGCACCTCGGAGGGCGTATGGATTGGTGACAGCAACGGCGACAACGCCACGCTTACGCCCGACATGAGCGGCACCTATACCGTGACCATCACCCTCAACAGTGACGGCACCCTCAGCCACACGCTGACGATGACTGCCGCAGGTACCGTTTACATCACTGGCAACGGTGTCCTGGGCGGTTTCTCCTGTGACAATGGCATTGCCATGACCTACACCAGCAACGGCATCTACACCTATGCCACCACGCTGAGTGACAAGGCCACGACACAGTTCATCTTTGCCGACGGTCAGGATGCAGACTGGAGCACCTTCAACAGCACCTATCGCATCGGTCCCGACAACGGCGATGAGACCTACACCGTCAACAGCGGCTACACCAGCACGCAGAAGGCTGGCGGCGACAACGGCTCTTACAGCGTAGTTGCCGGCGCAGGAACGTTGGCATTCTACTTCGACGCCATCAATATGGAGTACAAGGTTGAGGGCACTGTACCCGCCGTCATTTATTATGTAGTGGGTAACAATGCCAACCTGTTCGGAGCCGAATGGACCCAGAACGCTGCCGGTCGAATGACCGACAACGGCGACGGCACCTACACCTGGACCGTGAGCGACGTCTACCTGACCCAAGGCGGCACTTACTTGTTCAAGGTGAACGGCGACGACAACTCGTGGTATCCCGCTGATAACATCAGCCTAGACGTGACGCAAAACGGCACCTACAACCTGACCGTCAACTTCGACGGCACCGACGTGACCTACACGCTCACGCCAGTTTCACTCGATCAGGTTTACACCTACAATATCTTTGTGCGCTATGAGGGTAACGAGAGCCCGAGCAACGTCTATACGCATGCCTGGGATGGTAACGGTGACAAGACCAACTGGCCCGGCCTGGCCTTTGCCAACATGGGCTCCACCATCATCAACGGTTATACCTACTATACCGCTACCTTCACCAGCTATGACCCGACCCTGGGCTTGCTCTTCAATGAGAACGGTAACACTCAGACGGCTGACCTGAGCGCTGTTCCCGGTGACAATTACTTCACCTATGGCGGCGGCACCACCGTGACCGGTCCCACCACGACCCCCGATGGTCCGTTGTCCTACTACATTACCGGTTCCGACGGTCTGGGATTGGGTTGGAGCTACAGTCAGCCCACCGCCATGACCTTTGACGCTACTACGAACCTTTATTCGTATACCTACAACGTCACCGAAGCTGGTACCTACAACTTCGTATTCGCTAACGGACCTGATAACAGTTGGGACAATTTTAACAACAACCACCGCATCGGTCCGCAAAACGGAGATCAGACCATCATCCTTGACAACAACTGGGTAAGTACCCAGATGGCTGGCGGCGACAACGGTGCCTATCAGATCAATGTGGCAGCCGGTCAAGTGACCATCTACTTTGATCCCGTCAACATGCAGTTCAAAGTCGAGGCCACCCAGCCTACCTACGAGTACACATTCTATGTGAACGCGAGTGATGGCACCACCCTGCCCTACATCTACGTATGGGACAATGCCCAGAACGTTTACACCAACTCCTATCCCGGCAATGCGATGACCACAACCGAGGTTCTCCCCGACGGCCAGACTTGGCATAAGTGGAGCGGAACCATCCTTGTGGATGTCCTGAACGTGATTGTCAGCGGTGGTGGCGCCAATGCCGATGACACCAAGACGAAGAACATCACCAACTTCGAGCCGGGCACCTACTATATCGTGTGGTATCCCGAGCGTGCCGAAGGTGAGGAGTACAACCACTTTGAGCTGTACAATGAGGAGCCCAGCGCCCCCGGCGAGCATCAGCTCTTCATCCATGGAGGATACTACCATGGCGGTGAGACCTTCACATATGACAGCAACACGGGCTCGGAGTTGAAGTATGATGCCAACACCGGCAACTATTACATCAACAACGTGACCCTGAGCAGCAATTCCACCTTCTGCTTCTCCACCATGCTTGGCAGTGACTGGCAGAGCGCTGGAACGCGTTACGGTAACGGTGGTACCGTTTATACCGACAATCCCAACGGTACCAATTACCTGGAGGTTAACCCCTCAATGATCAACACCAACATGCCGCTTAATGAATGGAGTGAGATTTACGGTGAATACAAGATGTTCACCGCCGGTGTCTTCAACATCCTGGTGAACCCCTCAGAGCATTGGGTTAAGCTCATCAAGACCGACCACAAGAACCTCACGCCCATGAACGTGTATCTGGAGCAGACCAGCAATGTGGAAATCAGCAACATTCAAGAGCCTGGCACCACCTACAACACCGAGATGTTCAGCGGCTACTGGCCCCTGAGTGCCTACAACCAGGAGCAGGGTGGCTGGGATCCCAACAGCGATAGTCAGCACTATCCTGTCACCTATATCGGCGACACGACGACCGTCGACGGCAAGACCTGGTGGCATTGGCAGGTAAGCGCCTCGATTGCCGAGGTGTTCTTTACCCGAACCGGCATCCACGAGCCTTATCAGAGTGAGACCATCCACCGCCGCGCCGGCGTGCTGTGGTACACTTGGGACGAGATTGACGGACAGACTGTCATGACCGACCACACCCGCGAGTACTTTGAGGCAGCCGCCAATGCACTGCCCAGCAACGCTGTGGTTATGGAAGGTCACTACTACGTCTATTTCATCAACACCCTGGGCTGGGATCAGGTTTACTGCTACGCATGGGATGATGCCGAAGGCCTATATACCGACGGCTACAACCGTGTAATGGAAGAATGGCCCGGCCACATCTGCGAGCTGATCGGTATCGATCCAGTCACCGGTTATGAGGTATGGCGCTATGACTTGGGTACTATTTCAAGCATTGATCACGAGCCCGACGGCATCCTCTTCAACGATGGTGACACCAACGCCCTGAGCGACTCCAAGGAGCAGACGGGTGACTTTGAGTACATCAATGGCGGTGTTTATGACTACCTGGGTCTGTTTGACGGTAACTACACCCTCAACAACCTCATCCGCACCGCTGCCGAGGAGGTACGTTACACCGTGAGCAATGATCTGGTGGGTGTTTATTACGATGCCGACGCAGTAACGACCATCCACTACCTCAACAAGTATGGCGAGCCTGTTTCCGAGGACATCCAAGGTGCCCTCTACGCTAAGGACTTGAACCAGTATGGCGAGAAATCCTTCAAACCCGACTCGACTTACACCGACTACGTTTATGATATCTGCTACAGTAGCCATACCCCCGGCCACTCACAGATCATGAACAAGAAGACGACCTATGACCAGAGCAACTGGGTGAAACTCGTCGTTTCGCCCAACTATGACGGTCGCAATCCCGTGCCCGTTGCCAGCAATGAACGTCCTGACTTGAGCCAGTATGTCAACTACATCATCCCTGCCGGCACACTCGACGTGTTCATGACCGACACGATCAACCCCACGGCCCACGTGCTGGCCATCACTAAGGGTGACCCGATGACCTATGAGCCCAACGTCTATGTATCGGCCCACTTCAACGACACGATTGTGTTCAGTTACGCCCACAACGAGTGGATGCCCCTGAACGCTGAGTACACCGGAACCTATCGCACCAAGCCTCACGTCACATGGTATAACGATCCCGAGACCGGCGAAGTCCTCTATGGTCGTGTTACACGTGAGAGGGTCGAGGATGATCCCTACATGATGTTCTATGTGGCACCAAAGCCCCAGGAGATAGCTTATCTCACATGGATGGTTTATGACAACCTGAACATCGAGGAGAACGGTATTAAGCCCTATGGTGACTACGTTTCGGGCGAATATATGCCCTACACGACAGTGGCACGATTCCTCCCACAAGATCCGGGACGCTTCTTCTCTCCCAAGAACTGGGACCGCAGCCAAGTCATCCCTGGCGATATGTATGAATCGCTGCAATACCTGAGCGACGACCAGCTTGATAATGCCCTGGGTGGATATGGCACGGAATTCGGCCCCTACAGCAACGGCTATATGCAGTATGGCGGCGTGAAGGTGAACTGGTCTCTCTTCGAGGAGGATACGATCGGCATGCCCTGGTGGCAAATCTTCCAGCCTGGACAGGCCTACAAGATCAAAGCCATCATCCGCTATGCACGCGGCAACGGGGAGAATTTCCAACCCAACGAGTGCTACGGACCCGGCAACGGCGATGCTGAGGCTTCCAACCACAGCTTCAACGCACCGCGCCGCATCGACGGCAATGGTCAGGGTGATTACGCTAATATGTACTTCACTGACGACTACGCAGGTCTTAACGACAGCAAGTTCATCATCTTCCCGATCCAGGCAAGTCCCTCGGGCTCCAATGGCGACGCAATGGGTAATGTGACCACCGTCAAGGAGGTGAATGTCGGTCGCACCGTCGTGAGCACCCGCTACTACAACCTCATGGGCATCTCAAGCGACAAGCCCTTCGACGGAATCAACATCATCGTCACGACCTACAGTGACGGCAGCCGCACATCAAAGAAAGTACTGCGCTGACGCTCTCACAAGTGACAGATGACATCTAACCGCGACAGCCGCGCCCCTCACTGGGTGCGGCTGTCTTTTTTGCATTTTTTACATCTGATGATAATTTTTAGTCGGCAAACAAGAGGTTACCGAGGAAAAAGCATTAACTTTGTAGTTTAAAACCGATTATGTGACAACTATGCAGAATACCAGCAAACAATATGACGAGGCGATTGCCCAATGCCGTGAGTTGTTCATCAACAAGATGAAGGACTACGGTCCCTCATGGCGCATCCTCAGGCCCCGTTCGGTGACCGACCAGATTTTCATCAAGGCTAAACGCATCCGCACCCTTGAGCTCAACGGCGAAACCAAGGTGGGTGAAGATATCTGGCCCGAATTCATCGGAATCATCAACTATGGTGTGATCGGTCTCATCCAGTTGCGTCTGGGTTATAGCGACACGGTGGACATCGACAAGAACCGCGCCCTGCAACTGTATGACGAGTACATCAATGCTACCAAGGAACTGATGATAGCCAAGAACACCGACTATGGCGAGGCATGGCGCGACATGCGCATCTCAAGCTACACCGACCTGATTTTGACAAAAATCCAGCGTACCAAGGAGATTGAGAACCATGGCGGCACGACACTGGTGAGCGAGGGCATCGACGCCAACTATCAGGACATGATTAATTACAGCGTGTTTGCCCTGATCAAGCACAACGAAGAGTTAGAATCAATGAGAGGTTAGGAATTAGCCGCATTTTCGGCTTTACTATAAACTAAACACTGAAATGACCATCAAGGCTATCATCAACGCAGTCAAGGGAGAAAAGTGGTGCCAATGGCTCACTGTGCTCATGCGTGTCACTGTGGGTGGCGTGTTCATCTTCTCGGGCTTTACCAAGGGGGTGGACCCTTGGGGGTCGTGTTACAAGATAACCGACTACCTCATGGCCATGGGGCTGCCAGGTTGGACAGGAACCGCCATGTTCCTTGCTGTAGCTCTCGCCGCCCTTGAGTTCATGCTGGGTGTAGCCATTGCCGTGGGCGCCTATCGTCGCAGCAGCCTTTGGTTAGCGTTGCTCCTGATGTTGGTCATGACCCCTGTCACACTGTGGCTCGCCATCACCAATGCTGTGCCCGATTGCGGGTGTTTCGGCGATGCGCTGCATCTGTCCAACTGGGCGACCTTCGGCAAGAATCTGCTGCTCGTGCTGGGCATCATCTACCTGATGCTCTTCAACAAATCGGTGCGCGGGGTCTATGGACCTGCTGTCCACTGGATGGTGATGGCCTTGTCTTTTGCGTTCATCATGGCAGTGGCCTACTATGGCTATTTTGTACAGCCGCTCATCGATTACCGTCCCTACCCCGTCGGCACTCCCCTTGTGTCTCAGGAAACCGAAGAAGCCAATGAAGAGGGAGAAGATGATTTCATCTTCATCTACAGCCGCGATGGGCAAGAGAAAGAATTCTCCATCGACAGCCTGCCCGACGAGAATGACGGTTGGGAGTATGTGACACGTTATCACGCCCGCCGACCCAGAGGAAAAGTCATCTATCAAGGCGCGTCAGGCGACGGTATCGCCATCATCGACGAGGACGGCGAGAATATCACAACCGAACTCTTGGCCGACAGCCATCGCACGTTGTTGCTGCTATTCCCCGACCTGCAGCAAGTGGGTGTCGTCAACTCATTCGTCTTGAACGAACTCACAGATGCCTCGTTTGTCAACGGGACGCGCATCATCGGTCTCACATCGGCAACGACCAATGAAATTGAGCATTGGAAAGACATTTCGATGGCGACCTACCCCATCTACAACATGGATGACAGCGAACTCAAAATGGTGGCACGCGGCAATCCAGCAGTGGTCTATCTCAAGGATGGCATCATCAGTTGGAAACGCACACTCAACTCGCTTGACAATGTCGAAATGCCCAACGACTTCGGGGAACTGGAGACGGACTACGACCCCGATGCCATCATCACAACACTGCTGCTCATCTATCTTGCCGCAATGCTGGGCGTGCTGATGCTCAATCGCTCACACCTGGTGTTCAAACGTCTATTCCCAAGAAAGAAACAAACAACAACCGACAACAAATAACTGACAACTGAAATATGATACTCAAGGAAGGACAAATCATTGACAACCGTTGGCATGTGGTTTACCTTATCAAGGAAAGTCCCTATGCCGAGAGCTACCGCGTGGAAGATGAAAGCGGGAACCCTTACTTCATGAAGATTTACCGCCTGAAGAACACGCCCGAGAAACTTATCACCGATGGCCAGGTGACCGAGATCGCCATGTGCCGCGTTATCAACCACAAGAACATCATCAGCTACATCGCCGACGGTACATATAATGACGAGGCTGGAGAATGCCGTTACCTGGTTGCTAACTACTTCAGCGGCGAGCTTCTCAGCGAGATACTGCAGCGCAAGAAGAAAAAGAAACTCGACCCAAAAACTGCCGTCAAGATTTTCCTTGAGATGCTGCAAGGTCTGCAATACCTGCATGAGATGCCAGGCGTGTTGTTGCACAATGACATCAACCCCACTAACGTCATGCTCAGCAGCAAAACCGGTGGCACTGCCGAGCTCATTGATATGGGTCACGTTTCGTCATGCTTCATGGGCAATGCCCCGTTTGACACCGCCGACCTTGATCCGCGCTATGCCAGTGGCCAATCTTTCTTGGGAAAGTATGATGAACGCAACGATATCTTTGCCGCTACAGGCGTTTTCTACACTATGCTCACGGGGCATGCGCCCTGGGATGTGGAATTCACGCCCGAGATGACGCGTAAGGAGAAAATCAAACTCGTGCAGAAGGCTCGCAGCGAACAAGGCGAAATCGATGTTGAAGACATCAAGGACGACACACTCCAGAATGTTATCAAGCAAGGATTAGCTTTGGGTTACAATGACCGTTACGGCAGCGTTGAGGAACTCATGGCCGACTTGATAGAAAACGATGACAGCGAGACCGCACAGGAAGTGAGGAATAAACTTGCCACGAGGCATAACGACGAAGACGATGATGACACATCAGGCTTTGATTCTCTTGGCTGGGATAATCCCGGTTCTACTTCCAAGCAGGCTTCTGAAACCAGCGCCGACGTTGAAATTAAGCGTGGCGGAGGAAATGGATTTGCCGACATCGCAGGCATGGAAGAATTGAAGGAAATGCTGCGCAAGCGCGTCATCCTCATCCTCAAAGACAAGGAACTGGCCGAGAAATACAAACTCACCCCACCCAACGGCATGCTGCTCTACGGTCCTCCGGGATGTGGCAAGAGTTTCTTCGCCGAGAAGTTTGCCGAGGAGACAGGCTTCAATTTCATCCTGGTCAAGGCCAGCGACCTGGGCTCCATCTACATCCACGGCTCGCAAGGTAAAATCGCCGACCTTTTCAAGAAGGCCGAGGAGAACGCTCCGTCGGTGCTTTGCTTCGACGAGTTTGACGCTTTTGTTCCCAGCCGCTCGGGTGATCTGGGCAGCAACCAGGCAGGCGAGGTCAACGAGTTCCTCACCCAACTCAACAACTGCGCCAAACGCGGCATCTTTGTCATCGCCACCAGCAACAGGCCCGACAAGGTGGATCCCGCTGTCTTGCGCACAGGACGCATCGACAAGCAAGTCTATGTACCCATGCCCGACGAGACCGCACGCAAACTCATGTTCGAGCTCTACCTCAAAGACCGCCCCTGTGACGAGATTGACAGCGATGCTCTTGCCAAGAAGGCCGACGGCTATGTTGCCAGCGACATCGCCTATGTCGTGAACGAGGCCGCCACCATCGCAGCATTCAATCACGAGAACATCACCCAAGAGCTGCTCATCAAGACCTTGGAGGGAATCAAGCCGTCAATCAGCAAGGACCTGCTCAAGGAGTATGAGAACATGCGTGAAAACATGGAAGGCATCTCCCGCAGCAATGCCCTACCCCACGTAGGCTTCAATACCAATCAGGAAAAATAACTGAAAACAATAATCAAAACTCAAATAAGATGGACTTAAACAAACTGATGATCGATTATCTTGCCGAGGAAGGCTATCGCCCTCACGAGACCCCCTTCGGCATCGCTTTCAAGAGCGAGGGCTTCAACTACCTCTATTTCAAGGATGAAGATGACGAACAGTACTTCCGTCTCATGATGCCTGCCATCTTTGTAGTTACCGAGGACAATGAAGAGACCATCATGCGCGTGATGAACGACGTCAACGGCAACATCAAGGTCGTTAAGCTCTACACCATGGACATTGACGATGAGGATGGCAAAACCGAGCGCAGCGTCTGGGTTGCTTTTGAGATTCTTGCCGACACCACGCCCGAACTCAAAGACTTTGTGCCTCGTGCCATGTCTCTGCTGCAGGGCGCACGCATCGCTTTCCTCGCCAAACTTGAGGAAGTGGCTGACCATTAAACATTCACAGCATTCAACCCAACCATTAAAGAGGGCGAGCATCTGGTGGCTCGCCCTCTTTGTTGGTCATCGTGACGGGAATATGCTTTCCCTGATATCATGAATTGAGAATCGTCTCGATGACGGCATTGACGTCAGCGATATTGACCTCGGCGTCATTATTGACGTCACCAGCGATGTTGCCTTCCATGATGGCAGTGATAACGGCATTCACATCGGCAATGTTCACTTCGCCGTCGTGATTTACATCTGCGCGAT
>DAIREJ010000004.1:0-9757 GCA_036795635.1 Sodaliphilus sp. | reverse complement strand
CACAGAACATGTAATCCTCGACACTGATTTCAGGCACATAGAGCGTTGCTTGGCTATAGGCCATGTCCGAGAAGCAAGTCTCATCAACGAGATAAGGCGGCAACTCGGGCATCACTGTAATCGACGTGAGAGAGTTGCAGTTCTCAAAGGCCCTCGCCTCAATCAGCTCAAGGCTCAAACCCATTGTCACGTTCGACAAGAAACGACAGTCGCTGAAAGCCCCCTCGCACAAGGTCGTCACAGCATTGCCCAGGACGACAGTCTTGAGCGAGGTACAACGGGCAAACGCATCTTGACCCACCTCGGTCACTCCCGATCCAGTATTCATGCTGGTGAGCGAAGTGCAACCCATGAAGGCGCCGTCACCGATAGAGTGTACGCTTCCGGGCAATGACTTGATCGACAGCTTGGTGCAACCCTTGAAGGCATAGTAGCCCAAATCTCTGAGATTTCCCAGCGAGATTTGACGCAGTGACGTACAGCCTGCAAAAGCCGCATAGCCCAACGATGTGACACTCGTCGGCAAGTTCACACTGGTCAGTTTGGTGCAGCCCATGAAGGCATAGTTATCGATGGTTTTCACACCCTGCGGAATCACTACACTGGTCAAGCCGCTGCAGCGGTTAAAGGCATTAGGACCGATAGCTGTGACAGGCAAGGTCACTCCGTCGTGAGTCACCGTGGCAGGAATGACGACCTGGCCGCTATAGGAATTGTAGCTGTACTCCCTACTGGCCACACTGGCCTCGTTGCCGTGCACCTTGTAGCACAAACCGTCCTGTTCAAAGTCATAGGGCAATGACGAGACGCCATACACACTGGGGTACACGTTATGCAGCATCTGTTGTCCACTGGTGTAATCCATGAAATAATCGAGCATGAAATAGCCGTCGGCAACACCTTCCCAACCCCAGTTGATGTGGTAGAAGTAGCCGTTATAACCGTCCACTACAAAGGCATGCCCGCTTTCTTCACTGTTGCCCGTGTAGAGCACAGGACGTCCTGCGCGAAGGTCCTCAAGCATCAGACTCTCCCACTCATCCATAGTATACTCGTCGCGCTTGAGACAACGCGCACCCAGATAGTAGCCCATCAGACGCAAGCCTGTCAACTGCAGCGAGCTGAACGACCCGCTGGCGTAGGGCGTATAGTCCATCTTCACCGACTGACCGCAGTAGCGCATCAGCAGCGCCACGGCATCGCCCTGAACGGGCGTGTAGTTCAGCTCCTCATAGCCCTCAAGCATGTTGTCCCAATCCGCCTCGGCGGGAGGCAGATCTGGGAGCGTAATGCCAAGGCTTGCTGTTGTGTAGCCAGGCAGGTCCGATAATACGGCAGGGAATTTCCAGTAATACATCACCTGGGCCATAGCTGTGGCCACGCAACCTGTCAGGCACAAGTGACCACGGTAGTCAGGGCACTGATTATAGTAAGGTTCACTCTGACTCCAAGTGCTTACCAGCAACGGATCAACCTTTGCACCCGACCTGGGAACACGTTTGGGGAGCACGACACCAGGATGAGCATGCAGCCATTCTATCTGCTCCTTCTGGCTATCGAACCACCACTGCAGTCCACAGGGCAGATTAGCCATATCAAGTGAACTCTCGCCATGCGCCAACACGCCCTCCAGTCGGTCATCGCCTGCAACGACGACAAATGCACTGCCATCGCTGCCGTCGGCCGTGAACACATAATAGTCCACCAAACTGGCATCAGCTGTCGACGGCTCGGCATGAATCAGTCGCAAGGCAGGACTGCCCGTGAGCATCGGGGAAGCCTCGCTCAAGTCCAGGAACTGTGCTGCCCGATTAAAAGCCGAAGCGACATCTACAGGGGCGGCATTCATCATCATTGTCATCGTGGCAAGCATTGCCGTGATCAAGCTCTTGCAGTATCTCATGATTTCATTTTTTAGACGATTTCTGTAATCATGTTGCAAAAATACAATATATTCTGCTAAAACACAATATTTATTTAGATTTTTGCAAACAATTGTAAAAGCATTTGCAATCTGTAGCTTGAATCCATGAGTGCGAATGCATTTCAAACAATCAAATTCATTCACCGACAAAATAAAACGCTGATTGCGCTGATTTGATCAAGAAATAATCAGCGCAATCAGAATTCAAAAAGTCAGAGTATGAGGCTATCAGTTAGCCAATAGATTGACTTCACTGTTTCTCATGCAGAATGATGCGGATGACAGCATTCACGTCACCAATGTTTACCTCGCCGTCATCGTTCACGTCAAACACCTCGTCTATGCCCTCAAGCGTCAACACTTTATGGGCCAACAAGTTGATATCGGCTATATTGACTTCGCCGTCAAAATTCACGTCTCCCTTTCTATAGTTCAGATATCCACCAACGATGTTGACAAACTGGCTCCACACGGCAGCCGTCCTGTAGGCATCAAGCGATTCCATGGGTACGGTAACTGTGGCTTTTTTGTAAATGCCATTCGAGAAAGCGTCTTTATTGGCAAGCACGGGAGGATTTGTCGCCTTGCAGGTGATATCACCTATCATCATGCTTGAACTGAAGGCTTTTGTGCCGATACTCTCTAGGCCACGTCCCAAGGTGATACCCGTTAATGAGGTACAACTGTTGAACGCCATTTCTCCGATGCTTACAACACCATCGCCCACAGTGGCAGTCACCAGGTTTCGGCACTTCAAGAAAGCAGATTTACCAATGGACTTGACGCCGTCACCGATTGCCACGCTCAGCAAACCCTCGCAGCTTGCAAACGCAAAATCGCCGATGGCCTCGACCGAATCGGGAACCACCAAGTCGGCCACCTCGACACCATCAACCTCAAGACGATGAGTCATATGCAATGGATTGGCTTCATTATTCACAAAGTTGATGCCACACCACGAGGGCAGATCAGCAGCAGTGACGCGAGTGATTCCGTTGCAGCCGTTGAAAGCCGATAAACCCACAGACTTCATCGATGTGGGCAGGGTCACACTGGTGATGCCCTCACCGCCATAGAAGGCGAAACGGCCGATGTTCTGGACCCCTTCGGGAATGACAAGGTCAGTAATCGGCATCTGATTCACATGCAGCTCATGAGCCACAGCGAGAGGATTGGCCATAACATTCTCAAAATCAATGCCACACCACAACTGCAGATCGCTGATGTCGACATGGGTCATACCCTCACATTCGGTAAAAGCCGACGCACCAATCGATTTCAGTGACTCTGGAATCGACACATTTGTGAATTCTCGGCCACCGGCAAAAGCATAAGGACCGATTGACAAAACTCCATCGGGGATGACAAGGTCGGTGACTGGGACATCATTCACACACAGGTGACCCGCAAAATACAGTGGATTAGAGGCGGGGGCACCAAATTGGATGTCACACCATGACGCAAGATCATTGATGTTGACACGTGAAAGGGAGGAACAGCCACTAAAGACAAAGCTACCGGTGCCTCCCACTCGTCCCAGAAACGACACATCATTGAGACTTGTGCATCCAAAGAATGCGTAATCACCCAGATGGTCCACATCATGAAACTCCAGAGATGGAATCTTATCACAGTAGGCAAATGCGGCATAGCCGATCGAGTCCACCGAAGTGGGCAAGGTTACATCATCCAGATTAGTCAATCCGTAGAAAGACGAGTCATCGATACGGCCCATATGGCCCTTGAACTTAACGCTTTTCAAGTCATTACATTCGTAAAAGGCCGCAAAACCGATTCGTTCCAGGCCATCGCCAAAGACCACAGTTTTCAGATTTTCGCAACCCCAAAGGCCATAGTCGCCCACCGAGATCGCCCCATCTTCGAACGTCACATGCTCAAGGCTCTTCAAAGTGCATAAACTGTTGTCACCCACCTTGTGCCCACTGTGCACCACCAAATCGGTCACCGGATCGCCTTGATAATGCAAGCCTATACCAAAGGCATGAGGACTCATATATTCATAGTCCAGCGACACCCAAGCATCCAGGTCATCAACGTCAATCCACTTCAATTTTGGGCATGAGTAAAGATAGCTGATTTCCAACGATTCAATGCAAGGGCCAATCTTCAATTCTTCCAAACTCGTACAAGCGTCAAAGGCTTGCTTTTTAATCGTTCGGATAGACGGAAGCCTCACTGCAGTGAGTGACGGACAGTAGGCAAAAGCATACTTGCCAACGGCAGTGACCTGATAGGTCTTACCTTCCCACTCCACCTCGCTGGGGATGTCAACAACACCACTGTAGCTGTTGAAGCACTCATCCTTGTAGCTGACTGTGGCCTGGTCGCCATTCTTCAAGTAATAAATCCCGTCAACCTCGAAATCATAAGCGGCTTCCAGTTCAGGTGCATTGCCGTCATCGGGGCAAATCCCGTAATTCATTCCCTGCTCATAACTGAAGTTATAGGAAGGCACCTTGAGAACATCTAACTCAAAATAGCCGTCATAGCTGCCAGCCCAGCCCCAATTCACATGAAACTTGCCGTCACTGCAGCCGTCGATGACAAAGGCATGACCACCACTGTCTCCGCGCCCGCTATAAGCGATCGGGTGTCCCGCCTGCAACTCAGCGACCACCATCGCAACCCACTCGTCGGCATCACATTCGTCACGAAGCAAGGTGCGTGCACTAGGGTTGTAACCGAAAGCCTTGAACGCCATCAATTGATTCAAATCCGACGAGCTACTACCTTCGGGAGAATACTCCATGAAGCAAGCCTGACCACAGTAACGCATGAGCGTTGCCACGGCATCAGCTTGCTCGGCAGTATAGCCCCTTGAGTATTTATCCAGCATATTCTCCCAATCCAGCACGGTTCCGGGCAACTGTTCCAACTCATAGTGATACAAGTTGAAATAATTAAAGGTGTAACCCGGCACAGCAGGCAAAGCCTCGGGATACTTCCAGTAATACATCACTTGGGCCATCGCTGTGGCAACACACCCCGTCACACATCGCCCCTCATCTGGATATTCAGGGCACTGATTATAATATGGTTCAAGCTGACTCCACTTGCAGGTAAGCAAGGGCTCGATTGTGAGACCATCGGCAGGCGAGCGGTGAGAGACGTTGCCCACTTTGGCCTGGGGATGAGCAATCAGCCAATCCATTTGTTTCTTGTACTGGTCCAGCCACCATTGCATGTTGCAGGGCAAGTGAACCATGTCCAGACAGCCTTGACCATAACCCAGGATTCCCGCTGTGCGGTCATCACCCGAGACGATGACATAGGCATCCTCATCCGAATTAAACACATAGTAATCCACTCGAGACGCGTTACAAGACGATTTCTCGGCATGAACAAGCTGCAATGTCGCTTGAGGCGACATCATCATGCCATGAGCCTTGGATTGGAGACATTGTGATGCGAGAGATTGTGCCGCATCGGCATCAACAGGGGCGGCATTCACTTGCATGGCAATAATTGCCAAAGCAACCGCCATCATCAGATTGCGAGAGAAATGTTTCATAATGTCAGATTTTAAATGATTAGGTATTCTTTTTTCCTCCATCCATGAGGACTGCGCAAATATATACAACAAAATTTAAAAATACAAAAATTTGAAGCAAAAACCGCCGTTTTGCTTCAAATTTCTTGAAAAAATGTAAAATTTTTAGACGATTCGCCGCTATTTGGTGGTTAGGATGATGCGGATGACAGTGTTGATGTCACCGATATTCAACTCGCCGTCACCATTCACATCACAGGCATTCTCATTCTGCTCCTTCAAAATGGCGTTGATGATCGCGTTGATATCGGCAATGTTGACCTCGCCGTCGCCGTTCACATCGCCAGGTTTGGGTTTAGAGGGAGCCATATACCAGAAAGATGCGACACCCGCTTCTTTATCCACGGTCATTTCGGTAATGGGCTTGTTCATATAGCCACCTGCATAGACCTCGGCAGCAGGAACAGAGTTGTTGGTCAAGGAATCCAATTCACCCAGCGGCCACAAGTCGGTTGAATTAGAGTAGCTGGAGAGCATATTGTCAGCAGGAATCAGCGTCATGCGCGGATGATAGGAATTGTTATTGGGGGTGTTGTTGAACCATGCTTCCTCGTCATAGTCCACATGAATCACCATGATGCCCTCGCCGGCAATATACGCATCCCAACCCGTCTTGGTGCGGTACTCCAGCAGATAGTACTCGTCAGGATTGGCATCGTTGGTGACCTTGACAGCTGTACCCTCATCGGTGTTGAGCGGTGCCATTGTGTATTGGGTATTCTCCACCGGGTCAATCAGGTCCATCCAACCCATAAAGTGGCGCTCATAGGAGGTGTAGCCCACCGGCGTGTAACTGTTGTTCAGGTAACAGCCATGGTCCATCAGATCCCAAGAACTCATGCCGTACACACTGCCGTAGTCCGTTTTATAAAAGTCGGGCAATCCCAGGCAATGACTGAATTCGTGACAGAAGGTGCCCACACCGTCGATGTTGGTGCTGGAATTGTAGCTACCTTCCAATTCGTTGAACACGGCAAATTTATCGATAGTGACGCCATTGAGTTGGAAGGGGCCGCACACACTGTAGCCCCAATCATAGCACTCCTGCATATCCCACTGGCAGGGCCACACCGACTCGGGCACCTGATACCATGCCTGCGCTTCACCCACACCGGCGTACAGCACAACCACCACATCGACATAGCCATCACCGTCATTGTCATAAATCGAGAAGTCCACATCATCGGCAATGCCCTGGCAAGCCTCATAGATCATCGTTCCCAATTGGGCATCATAGCCTCCGACATTGGCACCATAGTAGGCTCGGTTGTTGGGCAAGTCCACAGGCCCCAGTATATCAAACACCGGGGAAAACTTGCCACGGGACTGGTTCTCGAAATAATGCAGGCAGCTGTAATCCATCTCATTGAACTGGTTTTCAAAAGTTGATAAAGGATCCTCGTCAACGAAATGCACGTCGCTGTAATTCACCAGGATGATGGGGATGCGCGGTGAACCCATAGTGGGCACCTGGGTGGCTGCAGCACCATCCTCACGACGAGGAACGCGGTGAGGCAAAGCCTGCTGAGACATCTGGTCGCGATAGGCCGAAATGAAAGCCATCTCCTCAAGGCCCCTGTTGCCTGCATCATGCGCACGCATGTTACTCTGCATGCCGCCAGCCAGATAGCAGTAATCACCACGCTCGTCCTGCGCAACGGGCAGACCGTCCATGGTCAAGATGCGGTGATTAAACTCGTCGCCCTGCATCATCAACGTCACAGTCGAGCCATCACTCTGCACATGGACAATGGACTGGAGCTTGGCAGGGACAGCCTGCATCTCAATGCAGCACACCATCGCCATCACAGCCATTAATACCGATACAATATTATTATTCATCTTATTCTTTGATTACATATTCAACAATCCAACGCCTTGACTTTTTCTCAACGGTAATTATCATTATTCTTGAGGTACATCCTTATTATTGCTCATGACCAGATCGTGGGTGCGTTGCATGAAGCGGGTGAACTCGCCCCTGGCATCGGCACGAAGCAGGTCGGGACGGGCCTCGGGGATGAGGACATAGTTCTCACCGTGTGAAACGGGCTTCTGGACAAAGAAAAGTTTATAACGAGGGCTCTCGAGAACTGGTTTTCCGTTTTGAAACTTCAACGAGACCTTGACCATCGCACCGCCACGGGTGTCAATGTCGCTTTGGTTGCTGATGAAGTTGCCCATGCTATAAACCAGCAACACGTTCTTGTCATGCTCCTCGCTGTAGCGCACCTCCATGGGCTCCACCACATGGGGATGGCCGCCAATGATGAGGTCCACGCCCTGGGTGACGAGCCAGTCGGCTAGGGTGCGCTGCGATGCTACAGGTTTCAACTGGTACTCAATGCCCCAATGCAGATTTACACAGAGGACGTCGGCCCCACGTTCACGAGCCAAAGCGATGTCGTCGGCTATCAACTGCTGATCGATGAAATCTACCACGACATCTCCCTGGATAGGGATGCCGTTGGTACCGTAGGTATAGTCCAGAAAGGCGATTTTGATGCCTTTGAGATTGACAATATAGGGCAAACGCTGACGGCGTTCTTGCGAGTCACGATAGGTGCCGATGTGAGGGATGCCCAACGAGTCAAGCATCTGGCAGGTGCGCACCAATCCCTTGTCACGGCGGTCCAGACAATGGTTGTTGGCGGTGAGGAACAAATCGAAGCCCACATCCTTGAGTCGTTGCGCGTAACTGTCGGGAGCGCTGAAGCAGGGATAACCCGTATAGGGTTTGCCACCCAACGGACACTCGAGGTTGACCACGGCAAGGTCAGCCCAGCGGACATCCTCCTCAATATACTGGAAGCATGCCGTGTAATCATAGGTGCCGTCAGGCTGTTGGGCTGCCGTAATCTGCGGCGCATGCTGCATCGCATCACCCACAAACATCAAGTTGACCGTGTGGTTGCCTTGCAGCAGCGACACAACCGACAACATCAATATGGAAAGTAGTTTCATCTGATTATCGTTTTTATCTATCCTGTTTCTTTTTCATCCGTTCATTCGAGGTATTGCGTTCCCAGAAGACTTCATCCTGATAGCCCTGGATGCTCTTGTCGTGTTCGGCCATTCGCAAGCGCTTGGCAGCATAGAGGCAATACTCCCCGTCAAGTTCCACACCACAGTAGATGCGGCCCAATTTCATCGCTACCACACTGGTGGTGCCACTGCCCAAGAAAGGGTCAAAGACGACGTCACCAGGTTTGGAAGACGCCAAGATGAGTTTGGCGACCAGTTTTTCGGGTTTCTGAGTCGGGTGATCGGTATTTTCAGTCATGGACCAGAAGGGAATGCTGATGTCATCCCAAAAATTCGAGGGATAGGTCATCCTGAAATTGCCGTTCTCGGTTTCTTGCCAGTCCTTGGCGACACCGTTGACACGATAGGGAGCGTTCACCCGCCGCTTCATCTTTACCGCCTCGACATCGAAGTAGTAGTTCTTAGGATCCTTGACCGCAAACCAAATATCCTCCATGC
The DNA here is from genome assembly GCA_036795635.1 of Sodaliphilus sp. Lineage (GTDB taxonomy): Bacteria > Bacteroidota > Bacteroidia > Bacteroidales > Muribaculaceae > Sodaliphilus. The sequence continues at coordinate 779 of DAIREJ010000004.1, read as the reverse complement.
CGTTTTTCCAGTTGGCCATGGCTCCCCTGCCCTTTTCCCGTTGCCAGGTGATGCGGTTGAGAATGGTCAGTCCTGCATCTTCAATGACGCGTTGCAGGGTTGCCGTCGATTTCCAGTCACCACAAATGTAAAGCGAGCCTGTCGGCTTCAGTTTCCCACACACTAAACCAAACCATGATCGCAGATAATCTTCATAATTATCATTACTCATGGCAGTGAATTTGTTGCCGTTAAAATCCTTGGACAGATTGTAGGGCGGGTCGATGATCACCAGGTCGGCATATTCGTCAGGCATGAGCGGCAATACATCAAACAAGTCGGCTTGAACCGTCCTATTGTCAAAACTGAACCCCGAAGATATCTGATCTAGAGTCGTAATGTACTCTTTTAGAGCGATTCGCTCATCATCAGATATCGTCAGGGTTCTGTTCCGCTCGCCTTTCATGATAGTGCGGGAGGGGGTTAGCGGCCGCGCTTAGCGGCTTTGGCGTTAGCCTTGGCGCTGCGCATCATTTGCATGGGATTGGTCGAAATCTGATGCATGACTTTGCGCATCGACATGAACTGCTTCAACAGACGGTTCACCTCCTCGACACTGGTTCCGCTACCGGCCGCAATGCGCTTGCGGCGGCTAGCGTCGATGATGTCGGGGTTGGAACGCTCTTGAGGCGTCATCGAACCGATGATGGCCTCCACGCCCTTGAAGGCGTCGTCGGGGATATCGATGTCCTTGATGGCCTTGCCCACGCCGGGAATCATCGATGCCAGGCTCTTGAGGT
>DAIREJ010000003.1:0-34300 GCA_036795635.1 Sodaliphilus sp. | reverse complement strand
TCGTTCATCTATGAGGACACGCCCGACCAGCTGACGGCGACACAGGCCGTCAAGGCCGACATGGAGAGCGACAAGCCGATGGACCGCCTCATCTGTGGCGATGTGGGCTTCGGCAAGACCGAGATTGCCGTGCGTGCCGCTTTCAAGGCCGCTACCGACGGCAAGCAGACCGCCGTGCTCGTGCCGACTACCGTGCTGGCGTTCCAGCACTGGCGCACCTTCAGCGAGCGCTTGCAGGATTACCCCGTCAGGGTGGACTACCTGAGCCGTGCCCGCAAACCCAAAGAGGTGAAGCAGGTGCTTGCCGACCTCAAGGAGGGAAAAATAGACATCATCATCGGTACTCACAAACTCATCGGCAAGACCGTTCAGTTCCATGATCTGGGCTTGCTGGTGGTGGATGAGGAGCAGAAGTTCGGTGTTGCCGTCAAAGACAAGCTCAAGCAGATGAAACTCAATGTGGACACGCTCACGATGAGCGCCACCCCCATCCCGCGCACCTTGCAGTTCTCGCTGATGGGTGCCCGTGACTTGAGCACGCTGACGACACCTCCCGCCAACCGCTATCCCATCCTGACGACCGTTTCGACCCTCAACGACGACATTGTTGCCGAAGCCATCAACTTTGAGCTCTCACGCAACGGGCAGGTCTTCTTTGTGAACCACCGCATTGAGCAGTTGGAGCAGTTGGAGAACATGATTCACCGCGTGGTGCCTGACGCTCGTGTGGCTGTGGGTCATGGCCAGATGCCTCCCGAACGGTTGGAACAGACCATCATCGACTTCGGCAACCATGACTATGACGTGTTGCTGGCGACCACCATCATCGAGAACGGTATCGACATGCCTAATGTCAACACCATCATCATCAACAATGCCGACCGCTACGGTTTGAGCGACCTGCACCAGCTGCGAGGCAGGGTGGGGCGCAGCAACCGCAAAGCCTTCTGCTACCTGCTTGTTCCGCCTGGCAAGCCGTTGAGCACCGATGCACGCCGTCGTCTGCAGGCCATTGAGAGTTTGAGCGACTTGGGCGCCGGCATCCAGATTGCGATGCAGGATTTGGACATCCGCGGCGCGGGCAATCTGCTGGGTGCCGAGCAGAGCGGTTTCATCGCCGATCTGGGCTATGAGACCTATCAGCGTGTGCTCAAGGAGGCCGTCACCGAACTGCGTACCGAGGAGTTCGCCTCGATGTTCGTTGCCGAAGGTGGCGATGACAACCAGCAGCAGGAAGGTCCAGAGTTTGTCAACGATTGTACCGTGGACACCGACCTGGAACTGATGTTCCCGGCCAGTTATGTCCCTCAAGAGAATGAGCGCATCACCCTGTACCGTGAGTTGGACAACATGGAGACCGACGATCAGGTCGAGGCCTTTGAGCAACGCATGGTGGACCGCTTTGGCAAGATTCCCACGATGGCCAGCGAACTCATCCGCATCGTGCCATTGCGGCGCACGGCTCGACGTTTGGGCATTGAGAAACTTGTCATCAGACAGACGCGCATGCACCTGTTGCTCGTGGGCGAGGAGAACAAGGCTTATTACCAGTCACCAGCCTTCGGTCGCCTGCTGAACTATGTGTACGGCAATCCTAAGCGTTGCCATCTGAACCAGAAAAACGGCCGTCGCAGCATTATCATCGATGATGTGAGGAGCGTGAGCGCTGCCTTGACCATCCTGCGCACCATCACCCATCTTGAGAGTCTTTAGTCTTTGATTAGTGATTAGAGAGGGGACTGGGAAATCGTTTCATTGTTTCTTGTTTGCAGATTTTTTTTAGGGGTTGATTGAAAAGAATTGGCTTTTCTAATAATGTGTGATAGTTTTGTGTCAATTAATCATGTTTTAATCACATCAAAACACTACTAAATTACACATTTATGAAGAAACGATTCCTTTTAACAGCAATGATTGCTGTAGTTGGTGTTTTGGGCTATGCGCAGCAGACGATGTGGGTTCACACGGGTCATGTGCATTGGGCCTACAACACCGATGCGGTGGGCACGATGCCTTATACAGGGGCCAGCCTGCTCACCGTGCTTGAGAAGGGTTTCACCCTAGCCGATGTGGACAGTGTGACAATCGCCAACGAGACGTTTGCCGATGACAATGTCCTTGTCAAGTACAACAACACGGTGGCCGATGTGTATGTGGCAGGTAATATCGCCAACCACATCACCGCTGAGGTGACGGGCGCACGCGTCGCTGTCATGCAGGACGCCGATGTCGCTACCGAGTACACCTACACCTTGCAGGGTACTAGCAACAGTGGTTGTTTCTACCATTCGGGCGCTTACAAGATGACGCTTGCGCTCAACGGCGTTAACCTGACCAACCCCGACAGCGCCGCCATCAACATCCAGAACAGCAAGCGCATCGCCGTACAGCTGGCCGAAGGCACGACCAACACCCTGAAGGACGGCACCAGCAACACCAAGAAGGCCGCCTTCCTCATCAAGGGCCATGCCGAGTTCGCCAAGGGCGGCTCGTTGACCATCACGGGTAACAAGAAGCATGCGTTGGCCTGCAACGAGTACATGGAAGTGAAGAAGACCGTGGGCACGATTACCATCGTCAGCTCAGAGGCCGACGCCATCAATGTTGCTCAGTACTTCCAGATGAATGGTGGTACTATCAATATCCAGAGTTGCGGTGACGACGGCATCCAGGTGGATGCCGAAGACACTGCCAATCCCGAAGAGGACGGCCATGTCCTGATCAAGGGCGGCACACTGACCATCAACGGCAGTGCGGCTGGTACCAAGTGCATCAAGGCTGAGGGTAGTGTTGACATCCAGGGTGGTACCGTGACGCTCAATCATAGCGGTATCCCCGTTTGGGACGCTGACAAGAGCAAGATCAAGGAGGCTACAGGCATCGGCACTGACCGCAACCTCACCATCAACGGCGAGGAAGCCATCGTTAACGTGACCATGACCGGCAACGGTGCGCGCGGCTTGAAGTGCGACAGCACGATGACCGCTACCGCCGGTACCATCACGCTGAACTGCTCGGGCGCCGACTGGGCTTACAGCACCGTTGACACCAGCAGCGTGCGTTGCGCTAAGGCCGACTATGCCTTTATCTTGAACGGCGCCAACTTCAAATGCACGACCACTAAGGACGAGGCTATCGGCGTTTACAGCGAGGGCACCGCACTCATCAGTGCCGGTACGCTGACGCTGAACACCTATGACCACGGCATCAAGAGCCTGGGCAATATGGACATCACGGGCGGTACTATCAACTATACCGTTACCGGTCCTGCCAGCAAGGCTGTCAAGTGTGAGGGCGACCTGCACATCACGGGCGGTAACATCAGCGGCACCGTTAGCGGTGGCGGCGAGACTGCCAGCGACCAGACGACGGCCGCCAGCGCAGGCCTGAAGTGCGACGGCAATATGGTCATCGACGGCGGTACCTTCAACCTCAACGCCACTGGCGCAGGTGACAAGGGCATTAACGTGGATGGCACACTCACCATCAATGACGGTAACATCACCGTATCTACCACTGGCGGCCGTTACGGTACGACCAGCAGCGGCGGTGGCGGTCACTGGCCTGGCGGTGGCCAAGACAACAGTGACACGCACTCCTCACCCAAGGCTATTCGCAGTGAGGGTAATCTGACCATCAACGGCGGCACCATCAAGGTGACCACAACCGGTGGTAACGGCGGTCAAGAGACAGGTGCTGAGGGTATTGAGTCCAAGGGCATCATGACCATCAATGGTGGCTATATTGAGGCTACCACCTATGACGACGCACTCAACAGCGCATCGCACATGTACTTGCAGGGCGGCTACATCTATGCAGTAGCTACCGCCAATGATGCCATTGATTCCAACGGCAACATGTACATCAGCGGTGGTAAAATCTTCTGCTGCGGTAGCGAAGAGGGCTTTGACGCCAATAGCGAGGAACATTACACAGTTTATGTACAGAGTGGTGCCTGCTTCATGTGCATTGGAGGCAGTATGGGCGCCATTGAGAGCGGTGCTCAACTCAGCCAGACCTGCAAGCAGGCCACAGTGAGCGCCAACACCTGGTATGCGCTCTATAACGGCAGCAGTGTAGCCTTTGCAGCCTACACGCCTACCTTCTCATCTCAAGGCGGAGGCGGAGGCGGTTGGCCGCCTGGCGGCGGTGGTCAAACCACTACCAAAACAATGGTTGTCACAGCTCCCTCCACTCCGGCACTCTATAAGGGCGTGACTGGAAGCGGCACATCGTTCTGGACTGGCAAGGGTTATAGCAATGCCACTGGTGGCTCGTCAGTTACTCTCTCGAACTATTCAGGCGGTGGCGGCGGCCCCTTTTAATTCCTCAAGTAGTTATAAACAATGACATCATTAAAAAGACTTAAGAATATGAAAAAGACGATTATAACGATGCTGATCGCACTGGTGGCGATGGTCGCCAGCGCCGAGACCTATAACTACCTGAAGTTCACCAAGACCAACGGTTCGACCGTGACCTATTCGGTAGAAGGCCTCAAGCTCACTTATACAACCAGTAACGTGATTGTCACCAATGTAGAGGGCACATCGACGATTGCTTTGGCCGAGGTGCAGGATATGTACTTCACCAATGAGGCCACTCCGTCCTTTGTCCGTGGTGACGTGAACGGCGACGGATATGTAACAATGGACGATTTGACCGCTTTGATTAACTATCTGGTGTACGGTAACACTGCTGGGCTCGACCTAAATGGCGCTGACTGCAACTTGCAAGGCGGCATTACGATGGATGACTTGACCACATTGATCAACTACCTGGTGTATGGCACCTGGTAATCCAAGAGATTGAACCAAAATAATTGCGCGAGGGTGACACATGTTCCCCTCGCGCAATTTGTATGTATTGTCAGGTCTGGGAGAAAATTACTCCTTAACAGTGGCTGTCTCTTTGGTGACCGACTTGGATGTCTCTTTCTTCACCTGCAGGCCTTTCTTGAGCGCCTCGTCCTTGAACTGTTCCCAATACATGACTGTGGGCCTGTAAGCGGTGTACTGATAGAACTGCCTGCTAGGCGACAGAATCAGGTAGCCGTAATGGTCGAAGCCGTAGTACAGGTACTCATAGTCGCCGTCATAGTAACGGATGAACAGCCTGTCGCCACGGGTATCCCAGTCGAAATCAACGTAGGAAAGGCCATAGTAGGAATAGTAGGTATAACGTCCCGTATAGTTTGCGTAGAAATCATAACGAACCACATCATATCCGAGGATGTCATACTCGAAGTATCCGTCATAGCCATAAGAGGCTTCCCAGCTACCCACGATATCGCCTGCATAGTAGGGCGAATCCCAGTCGTCACATGAAGTTACACCCAGTGACAGGGTAGCCAACATCAGTAAGTAGTAAATCTTTTTCATAGCTGTAACGTATTTGAATGATTGATAGATGTGCAAATATACTCAAGTTTTGCTAAACAATAGTCATTTTCTTGTTGTTTGTGAAAAAATGCGCGTGCCACCGGTGTGAAGAGAGCGACACGCGCACACCCAGAAATCACGTTGGCGAATACTGCCTAAAAGTTCACACCTATGTTCAATGTAAAGCAACCATTGTGCGTATCGTCGAAATCGTCTTGGCCGATATTTGCCAGGCCAATGTCATAGCTAGCATCCAGATAAAGCATGTTGAAGCTCACGCCGCAGCCGAGTTTTAGTCCACCGTCAAAGCGCTGGAAATAGCCGTTTTCATACGAACTGAACGCCGTGCGGGAACCATAGTTCTTGATGTTGCCGTCGGTGCCCAAGGCGAGGTAAGCGCCGGCATAGGGTTGTATGCTTGTCTGGTTGCCCACGAAGTGCTTGTACTTGATGAGCAGCGGCACTTCCAGATAGTTCAGGTCGTAGGTGAATTTGTCGGGCCCCGAGCCGCTCTTGCCGCCTTTCTGGCTGTAGTACAAGCCCGTCTCGAAGAACAAGGGGGCGCGGTAGGTGAGTTGCGTTCCTGCGACGAAGCCCAGGTTGAGCCCTGACTTGACGCCGCTACCGTCCAGAATGGGGCTTTCGCTGCTCACATGGGACGCGTTGAGTCCCAATCGCAGTCCAAAGTAATAACTGTGCCAAGCGACGTATTCATTGCCATGCCTGCCCACGGTTTGCACGCGGGGATGTCCGTATCGGTAGCCGGGTTGTGCCGTTGCCGGTAGGACAAACAGGAAACACAGCAGGGAAATCAGTAAAGTCTTTTTCATTGTTGTCAAGTTTTTTATTGGTTTTGGTCTGTTACTTTTTGACTTTTAGACCTATGGGTATAGGGAAGGTTTAACCCCATGAGGTGCCAAACCGATAAGGTGGCAACAATTACCGACCAAATACGAAAGAAAACCGACAAATGGCTTGTGCTTTTCGGGCGTCAGTTGCTCATTAGACTGGAGGTAGCCATGAATTTAAGATGGGAAGCAGGGGCTGGATGTGCAACATCCTGGAAATCGCGCCTTGTTGGATTTCCAGACACAGGAGAAGGGTGATGGTAAGGAGAATGACCAAGATGATCATCCAGGTTGTATAGGCCTTGCGCCAGTGGCCTTCGTACAGGCGGCACAGCACATACATCGCCACAGGGATGAACAACGGCTGGACGGGAATGGCATAGCGTGCCATCGAGCCAGCCATGATATAGGCGATGCAGGCATAGCAGATCGCTGCCCACCATGGCCACGCACCGAGGCGCTCGCTTCTACGCCATGCGAGGCGCAGATAATAGAAAAGAGCCGTTCCTCCGACGAAATACCAGCCATAGGTGAAGCGGGCGACGACGGTAATGATGTGTGTGGTGTCGGAGTAAACCCACGGGAACGGAATGATGAACTGCACCGATAGGGTGAGTGGCAGCATCAGCAGTTTGTGCCCTACAGAGTAAAGGAAATAGTAATTGAGCAGTTGACGGTAGAAGGCTTGGGAGTCGGTGCTGACAAATATCCGCTGCATGTTCCATCCGCCGCCGACGATTTCGGCATGGCGGCCAATGGAATAAGCCGAGACGTAATTTCCCAAAATGAATGACAGCACAAACACGGCAAGCATTCCCGCTGCCATGCGCCAGTCGCGACGCCAGTGGGGCAACGTCATGATAACTAGGCCCACGAGGATGAAATAGAGATAGGTGGTGCGCACCAGCGCTGCTATCACGCACGCCGCGGTGAACAAAGCCATGTCGCGCCACAGGTGTCGTCGTTCAAGTTCACAGGTAGCCATCGACGCCAGAGCGAAACCTGCCATGGCCATCGCCAGGCTGATGGGACCTTCCTTAATGAGCCGTGAGCCGATCAGGACGTGATAGGTGAGCAGACAGGTGAGCAGGATACCGCCTGCGACAAGGAACTTGGGAGATGATTTCACACGGTGCGAGAGCAGTCGTCGTGTGGTCATTCCCGTGAGCGTGGCTGTCGTGAGCGTGAACATCATGTTCATGGCATAAGGCCATATTTCGCTCAAGCCGAACAATTTCCACAATCCCAGCATGAGCCATGATAAGCCAGGGAAAATCACGCCATCGCATTGCACGCTGCTGTCATACAGGCTGAGGGCATACTTATAGTAAAGATAGTCGTCGCCCCTCAGTTTGGGAAAGGCGAGCGAGTAGCCCTCAAAACTGGAGCTGTAAACCAGGCGTCCGTAATCAGTATAGATGAGCAGCAGCGCCAAAAGGAACAGGATGACCCGCGCTGCCAATGAAGTGCCGCGCGCCCGCTCCAGAATGAAACTCGGGACAGCATAGGCCACGGTGAACGCCGCGGTGATTTTTGCGCCGTCCGACCAGCCGAAGTGATTACAAGCCACGATACCGAGGATGACAAAGGCCACCACCTCAGCCACCAGCAGCAATAATCTTGGTATGGATAATCGAGATTGGTCCATGGCTTATTCCGTATCACTTTGACATTACAAAATTAGGACATTTCAGGCTTATGGGCAAATTTTTCGTGTCAGGCTTTTCATTTTCGACCAAAATGTATAACTTTGTGTGTTTATTCCAACCATAACCGCAAAACTATGAGTGACCAACCGATGAGAATTGATGTGGACAAGGTGCTTAGGGAACGTCTCCCCAAGCATTATCGCCGCATTCCCCGATTTGTCATTCGCTGGTTGGAGCGCACCATCTGCCAGGACAGGCTCAACACCATCCTTGAGAAGATGGCAGGGAAGAACAGCGTGGATGCTGCAACTGCCGCACTCGACGAGATGGACATTACCATTGAGGCAACTGGGCTGGACCGCTTGCAGGATGGCCACTACATGTTCGTGTCCAATCACCCGCTGGGTGGACTTGACGGTTTGGCGCTCATCTCGTTGTTGGGCAACCGCTACAACCATCGCATCAAGTTCCTGGTCAATGACTTGCTCATGGCCGTGGAGCCCTTGCGTGGCGTTTTCCTGCCGGTGAACAAATACGGCAAACAGTCGCGTGACGCTGCTGCTCAAATCGAGGAAGCCTTGTCGAGCGATGCCCAATTCATCACATTCCCTGCCGGTTTGTGTTCACGCATGCAGCCCGACGGCACGATTGCCGACCTGACGTGGCAAAAGGCTGCCGTCCTTCATGCAGCGAATTACAAGCGCGATATCGTCCCCGTCTATTTTGATGCTCGCAATTCCAAGTTCTTTTACCGCTTTGCTAAGTGGCGCAAGCGCTTGGGCATCAAGTTCAACGTAGAACTCATTTTCTTGCCCAAGGAGATGCTCAAGCAGAGCGGCGCTACACTGCATGCCATCATCGGTAATCCCATTCCTTGGACTTCGTTGGACACCCGTGCGCCTAAGAAACAGGCCGCCAGCTTGCGCGATATCGTCTATCAAATGAAACCAACTAACCCCTGAAGATAGCCTATGGAACCTATCATCGATCCTATCCCTGTCGAACTCATTGAGCAGGAACTCACCCCAGAGCGCCTGTTGCGCCATACCAACAAAGCAGATAATGACATCTTTGTCATCTCTGCTCACAATGCGCCCAACACCATGCGCGAAATCGGGCGTCTGCGCGAGATTACTTTCCGTGCTGCTGGTGGTGGCACGGGCAAGGCCTGTGACATTGACGAATTTGACCTAATGGATCCACCTTGCCAGCAGTTGCTCGTGTGGAACCCCGAGAAAAAGGAAATCATCGGCGCTTACCGCTTCATCTGTGGCTGGGACGTGAAGGTCGAGAACGGGGTGCCGCGCATCGCCACGGGTCATCTGTTCAAGTTCAGCGACCGCTTTTTGAACGAGATACTGCCTGTGACCATTGAACTGGGACGTTCGTTTGTGCGTCCTGAGTATCAGTCCACGCGCGAGGGGGCAAGGGCTTTGTTCGCACTCGATAACTTGTGGGACGGGCTCGGTGCTTTGACTATTGTCTATCCCGAGGTCAAGTACATGTTCGGCAAGATGACGATGTATCCCAGCTATGTGCGCGATTGCCGCGACATGCTGCTGTGCTTCCTCAACCTCTACTTCGAGGACAAAGAGGGGCTGGTGGTGCCTATCGACCCGCTGCCCGACACGCGCAACGATGACCCCGAGCTGATGGCGCACTTCGTGGGCAATGATTTCCGCGAGGATTACAAGCGTGTGAATGCCTTCATCCGCCAGCATGGCATCAACATTCCGCCGTTGGTCAATGCCTATATGGGTCTGTCGCCCAAGATGCTGCTGCTGGGCACCGCCATCAATCGCGAGTTCGGTGACGTGGAGGAGACAGGCATCCTCATCAACCTGGATGAGATTGCCGACGAGAAGAAGCGCCGTCACATCGACTCCTATCTGGCTAACATCGAACGATAATACCCGTCCCCATCATGATAAGAAACACTTTATCAACAATCATCCTTGCTGTCGCATTGTGTTGTGCCATGACGGTGTCGGCAATGGAAACGAAAGACTCAACATTGACCGTTTTTGACTTCCCGGACGACACGATGGAAACGGAACTGTGCGTCGGATGCTTTTGCCTTCCGCCGGCCAATGTCTATACCGTCGGTCTTATGGCGAATGCAGGCAATACTGAGCTGGCACCCTACTACATCGGTTCAAACTGCGGTGGTGTCCTTACCCAGCAATTCTCGGTCCTTGCCCATGCTTCGCTAGAGCACAATATGTACACTTGGGAACGATTTTCATGGGGTGCTGGCATTGAGGCATGGGGCGGTTATGCGTCAAGTGCGGGATATGAGCGTTATAAAGGCAACGGCCAGTTTGAGATTCAAGAGCAACATCCCGCACGGGTGTGGCTCCAGCAGGCCTATGTCGAGGCAAAATATCGCAGCATTTTTGCCATGGTGGGACAGAAATACAAAGCATCGCCCATCGTCACCAGCGGGTTGAGCAGCGGTGATCTTGTGTGGAGTGGCAACGCCCGTCCGCCCGTGGGTTTCCGCGCCGGTTTCATCGACTTCCAGAACATCCCGTTCACCAAGGGGTGGGTGCAGTTGACGGGCGAGTTCGGCTACTTCCGCGAGTTTGATGACAAGTGGCTCGAGAACCACTACAATTACTATAACCATTTCATCACCACGGACCGGTGGCTGCATTACAAGAGCCTGCACTTCCGCACCAAGCCCGACCAGCCAGTCGTGTTCACCATCGGTGCCCAATCGGCATGTCAGTTCGGCGGAACGGCCAACTACTATGAGGACGGCCAGGTGACGCGCACTGTGAAGATGGATGCTGACGCCAAGGCCTTCTTCCGCACCTTCATCGCCGGCAGTGGCGGCAAGAGTGCAGGCGACTCGTTTGTCGAGGGCAATCATCTGGGCACTTGGGACATCGCGCTGGATTACAAATTGTCTTATTACCGCACCCTGCGCGCTTATACTCAGTGGCTGTGGGAGGACGGCTCGGGCATCGGCAAGATGAACGGCTTTGACGGTCTGTGGGGCATTGAATACCGTGTTGATCACGGGCTGCCGTTGATTTCAGGCGCTGTCATCGAGTATATCGACTTCACCAATCAGAGTGGTCCCATCCACTGGACGCCTAACGACCGTCCCGGCACTCCCATCACCGGCCACTCGTCGGGTGCCGATGACTATTACAACAACTACATTTACAACGGCTATCAGAGTCGTGGCATGTCCATCGGCTCACCGTTTGTCAAGTCGCCGTTATACAATCTGGACGGCTACATGCGCTACCGTGACAACGTGATGCGCGGATTCCATGCCGCCGTCAGCGGCTGGTTTAACTACAATTGGTCCTACCGCTTGATGGGCTCTTATCGCAAGACTTGGGGCACCCCGTTCATGCCTCGTGCGAACAGTGCCGACGATTTCTCGATGATGCTTGAGGCCAATTATCATACTCGTAAGGGATGGACCTTCCAGGCTCAGGCAGCGATGGATCACGGCACGCTCTACGGTAACAACTGGGGCGCGATGTTGGGCATTACTTATAACGGCAGTTTTAATTTCAAGAAACGATGAAAAAGGCATTATTGATATTGTGTCTCCTGGGCTTGTTCGTTTTGTCGGCCTGCACGCGTAACCACGGCGACATCGGCATCTGGTTCGGCACGTGGCACGTCGAGTCAGTCACTGCCGACGGCACGCGCGTCAATCTCACGGGCGACTACTTCTTCCAGTTCCAGAGCACCGTGTTCAGGGTGTCGCAAGTGTATGGGCACGAGCAACTGGTTGAGAGTTTCGGCACCTGGGAAGAGCAGGGCAGCACGATGACCATCGATTTTCCCGATCCTGACGTTTTCTACATCCAGATGCCAGGCTTGGAGTCGCACAATGCTTTCGCGATGAGCGATGTCACATCTAAAGAGGCCACCTTCTCCAAGGTGGACGCCACGGGTGTGAACTACACCTATCAACTTAAAAAATCTTATTGATTATCACCTATTTGTCCTGCGATGTGAGCAGGCGGCGGGCGTTGGCTGCGGTCAGCGCCATGACTTCGTCGGCGCTGCAGTTCAGCACGTCGGCAATCATTGCGGCGACTTCTTGAATGGTCTGATGGGCTTCATCGGTCTCGATGAGCAACCGGTCACCTGGTGTTGTCTCAACGGCCGCAGGGTTGAAGCGGGCGCCATAGGATAGGTAGCAACCCTCCTCCAGCCATGCGCGTGCCACATGTTCGTTGCCGCGCATGCCGTGAATGGCCAAGGGCACTGCCGTGAGTCGCTCGCGGCGCCGAATCGCTACAATCTGTTGTGCTGTTCTCACGCAATGCACCACCACGGGCTTGTGCAGCTGTGCCGCAAGTCTGAGATGACGAGTGAACACGGTCTCTTGCAGCTTGAGGTCGCTGCCTCGCAAGCTGTCCAGGCCTGTCTCGCCAACGGCCAGCACTTGGGGATGGCGGGCACACTGCTCTAGCAAGGCGAAGTCGTCCTCGCTGAGTGTTTCCAGCGGTAGCCAAGGATGATAGCCCACCGAATAGTATTGCCCGGGTTGAGGGGAGAATTCCTTGGGACTGACCGAGATGAGCGCATGGGTGGCGTCTAGACGGTGGGTATGGAAATCGATGATATTCATCATGGTACGGGATCATAGCCACTGCCGCCCCAAGGGTTGCATCGCAGGATGCGCCACACGGCAAGCGCCACCCCCTTGATGGGACCGTGTTTGCGGATGGCTTCGATGGCATACTGGCTGCACGTGGGTGTGAAGCGGCAGGTGGGGGGCTTGAGCGGTGAGATGTATTTCCGGTAGAAGCTGATGGGCAGGATGAGCAGCCATTCAATCAAGTGAATGAAAGCCTGCCAACCTCGTTTGATATAATCTGTAATCTTTTTCATGCTTTTTCTTGGGGTGATGAGGAATTCTCGACGGCGGCTTGGGCAATGCGCGTGAGCAATGCGATCACTTTCTCGCTGATGGCGCCGTAGGGGGCGGGATTGCTGTCAAGGTAAACAAAGGCGATATCCACACCGATGCCCAGTTGTTGGAGCGGTGCCAGCAACTCATGGCGGCTGAGGCGATAGGCTTCGCGGGTGCGGCGGCGCAAGGTGACGCGCATGACCGCCTTGCGGACGCGCTTCTTGGGGATGGTGATAAGGAACTGGACAGGCGCTTCGCCACGTGGACGCAGGCGATAAACCGCACGCAAGGGGAAAGCCATGAGTGACTTGCCCTCCTCGAAGAGTTGCTCGACAGCTGTGCGACTTCTCAGTTTCTCGCTTTTATTTAGCTTGTAGTCCATTCAGGATGCGAAATTACAAAAAATTGGGACATAGCTGTGAGCCATGCCCCATAAAATACCTGATTAATCAGTTTTTATTTCTTTTTGACAGCGGTCTTTGCCTTGGCTTTGCCCTTTGCGGCAGCCTCGGCTTTCGCCTTGCGGGTGGCAGCAGCTTTCTTGGCAGCAGCCGACCGCTTTTCGGCAGCGAGCTTTTCGGCTTCAATTTTCGCTTTGCGAGTGGCAGCGGCTTTCTTGGCGGCGGCCAAACGTTTTGCAGCAGCGTCATCTACCTTGGTGGCTTTAGCCTTCTTAGCGGCAGGTTTAGCGGCAGGCTTAGTGGCGGCTTTCTTTGCGGCAGGTTTAGCGGCAGGCTTCTTAGAGCCTTTTGCCAACTTGGCCTCTTTCTCGCGCTTGGCAGCCTCGCGTGCGGCTTTTGCGGCAGCTTTCTCCTCCTCGGCACGCTCCTTCTTGAGGTAGTGCTCAATGGCGCTTGCCATGGACGGAGTTTCGGGAGTGATGGTCACGTCAACCGTCAGTCCTGCAGCGGCAGCGGCCTCCAGGGTTGTTTGACCCATAGCGGCGATAACGACGTTGCGATCCTTGTAATCGGGGAAGTTAGTGATGTAGGACTTGATGCCAGCAGGTGTGAAGAACACCGACATGTCATAGTCAAACACCTCGCCAGGTGTGAAATTGTTGCTGACCGTACGGTACATGATAGCCTTGACATACTTCACCTTGTTGTTGTCAAGCACAAGGGCCTTGTCGTTGTGGACGTCGCTCACGGGCATGAGGTAGGTTTCCTTGTGGTGCTTGGCGATGATGGGAATCAGGTCTTCCATCAATCCGGTCTCGCTGTAGAAAATCTTGCGCTTGCGGTAGATGACGTACTTCTGCAGATAGTGAGCCACGGTCTCGCTGACGCAGAAATATTTCAAGGTGTCAGGGACGTTGTAGCGCAATTCCTTGCACAAGCGGAAGAAGTGGTCAATTGCAGTACGAGCTGTCAAAATGATGGCCGAATAATCGGGAATATTAATCTTGGACTGGCGGAATTCTTTGGACGTGAGTCCTTCCACCTTGATGAAAGGCCTAAATACTATTTCAACACCGTATTTTTTCTCCAATTCGAAATATGGAGACTTCTCAGAAGTTGGTCTTGGTTGTGAGACCAGGATCTTTTTTATGCTCATTTAGGTTCTTTTATAAACTTAAAGTTCCACATAACCAAACCGTTAGCCCTGTCATGACGACTAAGGGTACGATTTCGACGGCGCAAAGGTACAACAAAAAATAGACAATGGATGGCAAATTGCTATAAAAAATACGAAAGCCTTTAACAATAAATATCATTCGGACTAT
Source organism: Sodaliphilus sp. (assembly GCA_036795635.1). Lineage (GTDB taxonomy): Bacteria > Bacteroidota > Bacteroidia > Bacteroidales > Muribaculaceae > Sodaliphilus. The sequence goes on along the minus strand of DAIREJ010000003.1, from coordinate 19,805 downwards.
TAAATACAGTAGAGCCGCTATGGTTAACAGTAATTTTGCATGAGCAGGATAGAGCAGGAGTAAAACTAGCACGGGTAACAGCAACAAACCCACCAGCGATTGTGTCGCCTTGAAGCCCTCCACCCACAAGCGGGCCCCCACCTTGTCGGTGAAGGTGTACCCCAGCACCTTGAAGACCAGCCATTGCACAAAAGTGAATCCAACGGCTAATGCCGTGAACAATGCAATGTGCAGGAAAGTGTTGCCTCTCAATGCGGACTCCAGCGACGGATAGAAGTGTTGTATTGCCGCATAGATGAAGAAGCCCTCGACGATGCAGGTATTGGCCATGAGGGCGGTCAGCATGGTAGTCTCGTGCAGGGTGTGGTCCTCGAACAGATTGCCGCGGCGCCGTGTCGAGAACATATAGTGCATGAGGTTACCGATGTATTTGTATCCCGTGTGGTAACTCAAGGCGACGGCCAATAGCCCCGTGATGAGCAGCGCCATCGAGGGCGTGTCGTGCAAGGGCGAACGGGCGAAGGGTTGTGCCGTACCGGCTACAGGCACCTCCATCACCGCCAGCGTGTCGATGCTCTCCAACACAGAGTCGCCGGGCTCGCTCGTCGGGAAACCGTCGAGGTATTGCGCGGCATGCGGCTTCGGCACCGTGTCGGCTTGCTGAGACGCAGGATGTTGTGTCTCTACATGCTGAGCAGTATCGGATGGATGAGTGTGGACCGGCATGGTGGTTAGTATTTTGACTCAAACTCCACAGGCTGGTTGTTCTCGAGCAGGGCGATAGCCTCGACGGGGGTTTTGGCGACCTGCCACAGCGAGGCATGACTAGCCTTCATGAATCCCTCGGCGATGGCATGGTTGAGCATCATCAGCAGGTTATCGTAATAGCCCAGCGTGTTCAGGATGATAACAGGCACCTTGACCAACCCCAGTTGGCGCCATGTGAGTGTCTCAAGCAGTTCTTCAAAGGTGCCCACACCACCGGGCAGGGCGATGACGGCATCGGCCATCTCGCTCATCATGTGCTTGCGTTGGTGCATGTCGGCAGTGATGATGACATCCTCCAGGCGGTCATAGCACCACCCGTTGTCCACCATGAACTTGGGGATGACTCCCGTCACTTCGCCGCCTGCATCAAGTGTGCCGTCGGTTATTGCACCCATCAGTCCCACGGCGCCGCCGCCGTTAACGCAGCGCCAGCCGCTTTGTGCCAACAGACCACCCAACTCACGTGCCGCGTCTAGATAGCGCTCGTTGATGTTGGCGCTGGAAGCGCAAAATACACAAACATTGCCTCTGATTTCCTGTTTCATGCCTGCAAAGATAGTGAAAAGTTTTTAGTTTCTAGTCTCTGGTTGGCATCCGCGCTTGGGCATATCAAACCACTTTGCCAACGTGGAACAACATGAACTACTCTTCTTTTCTAGGCATTCGCGTTATTGAGCCTCACGCTAAGGTGCTAAGTTTTTATAATCAGTGTTTTGTTCCGTTCGCCCAATTGTCAAGTTGAGTGCGGTATTTCTCGCGCAGTTCACGGCAGAGGGTCAGGATGTCTTTCCCGTCGTCCTCGATATTGATTTCTTCGGTCGATGTGACCCATTTTTCCTGGAACTTGTCGGTGGCGGCACGATAGGCAGCCTCGTCGAAATCCTTGCCCGAGAAGACCCCCACGGTAACTTCGCGGATATAGTTTTCCCAACGCTTGGTGTAATAATCCAACATCAGTCCGCTCCAGTTGCGGCAGGCATAGTCGTTGAGGCTGCCACCCCAGGTGGTGATAAGGCGCCGGGCATTCATTTCGTAGTAGTCCTTGACTTTGTCGGTAGAGCCCAGGTCGCGCGCCTGCTGCAACCATTGTGTGAGTGTGGCGTGGGGATGATGATTGTTGAGGTGGTCCAGATCGAACAGGAGTTCAAACAACATGTCGCTGTGGGCGAAGAAGGCGGTCTTGTCCTTCTGTTGGAAGGCTTGGTCAAACGCCTGCTTCTCGGTCATGAAGAGGTCGCCCAGCAGTTGGCGCCCCACCCAGATGAGGTCAATGGTCATGGCGTCGGTAGTGACGCGGTCCTGCTCCATCAGAGCATCCCACACGGCAAGCAGTTCGCTAGGGTTGTATTTGACCGTGCGGTTCTCCTTGCCCATGACGGGATAGGAGCAAGGCAGCGGAGCGGCGAAGTTGCCGGGGGTGATGTCGAGCACCTTGTCATAGAGGATTTGCCAAGCTTCGCGGGCGTGTTTGTTTTCGTTGCCCGCATGGCGGTCGGCGAGTTCGTTGATGACCTGTTCATCGGTCTTGGCGAAGTCCCACGCCTTTTCGAGGATGTATTCATAAGGGAATTGCTGCACATCGAGGCCCTCGAGTGTCGAGCCGATGCCCACGAGGCTCTCGCCGCACTCGGCCAGTGTCTTCTCAATGCGCTCTCCCGCCTCCTTGACGCGGCCTTGCACGTTAGTGTTGCCGCCGAAGTTGCCCAGGTAGCACCAGATGAACGGCTGGCCGTAGAAGCCCTCGTGTTCGCGCCACATCTCCTTGTACTCGCAGTAGTAGTCGAGCATCGTCATCTTGCCCAATGGGACGCCGGTGAGCATGGCACGGGTGCGCTCCTTGGTGTAGTCCTTGCGTTGGTAATAGAGGAACCACGCCATCTGCAGCCACTCGGCCTCGGGGTCCGCCGTGGTGAGGCTTTCATAGATGTGTTTGGTGACCTTGTTGAGGTAGTTAGGTTCAAAACTGGGCGGGTCCACCTCGTTGAAAGGGTCGATGCCATAGATGTGGTCGGTGCCGAACAGGCGTGTTTGCTCCTCAAGGAACATGCGCTGAATGCGGCTGAATAGCGGATCCTCGCTGTTGAGGAAATAGGTGCGGTATTGTTCGTCAAAGCCTGCCCAGCCACCCAGGGCCTGAATGTCGGCATTAGGGTAAAGGTCTCGCAGGGCGCCAGGGACATGTCCAGCAAAGGCGGGTAGCACGGGGCGCATGTTCAACGCGCGCTCGCGCTCCACAATGCGTTGCTGCAAGGCGGTCTGACCTTCGAGCCATTCCTTGGGCAGCGGGCCGCACCAGCCGTCGATGTTGACCATGCGGTGCCATGGCAGGTAGGCGGGACCGGTGAAGTAGGTGCGCACCTGTCCGTCGCTCATGCCCAGTTTAGTCCACACATTGTACCACACCGCTTCCTGTCCTGTGATGGCGAGCGGCAAGTTCACGCCGTTTAACGCCATCCAGTCGATGAAGCGTTCCCAGTCACGCCACTGCCAGAAAGGCATCGTGTAGCCCCAGGTGCAGTAGTTGAGGAAGAAGCGCTGCGGCACGCGTGCCGTTACCCGTTCGGTCACAGGCACATCGGGTAGGGCATTGGGCAGTTCCACCGCTACATCGGCATACCACGACACTGTCACTTTGCAGTAGCGGTTCAGGTAACGATTCAGCCCAACCGCCATCGAGCCGGCGTTGTTGCCGCCGATGACAACCTTGTCGCCGTTGCTCTCAAGGGTAAACACATCCTTGCCATCGTCAGTCTCTATTTTTTTGAATTCCACCTTGTTGGCCAGTTGGGGTGACAGGCGGGTGGCCAGGTCCATCGCCTGCTTCACGTCACTGTTTTCCGTGCCATTAGCAGTGATTGCCATGATCAGTGTGACGACCCAAATAAAATATCTTTTTGCCATGATTGAGTGATAACGAAAACGCAAATTTAACCATAAATTTCAATATTCGGCTGAAAGGCATGGTTTTTTGCAGTAATTTTGTGGCCCAAAATGAATATTCAATTATGATTGGAACGATTGTCAACACTTGCACCATCGTGGCGGGGACACTCATCGGGGTGGCCTTGCGCAAGGGCATCAAGGACAAATACAAGCATGTGCTATATGACGCGTTGGGACTGGCGTGTTTCGCCATCGGTCTGAACGCCGTGGTGACCAACCTGCCCAAAAGCCAGTATCCCGTGCTGTTTATCGCCGCCATGGCGATAGGCAGCATCGTGGGTGTGTCGCTTGACATTGACGGGCGTTTCCACAGGTTGGTGGAGCGCAAGAACAAGAGCGGCGCAGCCTCGGGCACTCGCCTCGCTGACGGCCTCGCGACCGCAACGCTGGTCTATTGCATCGGGCCGCTGTCGATGCTGGGTCCTGTCATCAGTGCGCTGGAGGGTGACCATACCTTCCTGTTCACCAACGCGACGCTCGACCTGGTAACGGCGACCATCTTCGGTTCGACCTACGGCATCGGGATGTTGCTGGCGGCACCCGTGCTGTTCTTGTGGCAGGGGATGTTCTATGGCGTGGCGATGCTCTCGAGCACGGCCGTAAGCGAGGCGTTGATGGCCGAGTTGCTCATTGTGGGCGGCCTGCTCATTACGGGTTCGGGTCTGTCGTTGCTGCGCATCAAGGATTGTCATGTGCTCAACATGCTGCCCGCCCTGCTCGTGCCGCCGTTGTGGTTCTTATTGATGTGGATATTATAAAAAAGGAAAAGATGAAGATATTACGATTTGCACTATTACTCGCTGTGCTGGTAGGGGTGAATGTTCCAGTGTGTGGCCAGATTGTTACCGACAGTAGAGAGGGCATCATTGCCGACAGCATTCGTGAAGAACTGGACAGCAGGCCTTACTTCAGCCTTTACAAGGACACCTATTTTGTGGGTGGTACTGTTTTGGGCGGCAAGCCCACCAAATATAACAGTGACGTCAAGTTCCAGATCAGTTTCCAGCAGCGACTCACCAAGAGTGTGTTGCCGTGGAACACTTATCTGTATCTGTTCTACACGCAGAAGGCGATGTGGAATGTGTTAGAACAATCCCTGCCTTTCCATGACTTGAACTTCAATCCCGGTATCGGCATCTCGCGTTTTATCATCATGAAAGGTCACCTCATCGGCAAGGCCACCATGATGATTGAGCACGAGTCTAATGGACGTGACGGTACAGCTTCCCGCAGCTGGAACAAAATTTCGTGGGCCGGTGAAGCCTATATCTCACCTTACTTAATGGCGCATGCCAAATTCTGGATTCCCATCATTGATGGCCAGTACAACAAAGACATCTTAAATTACATGGGTATTTCTCAGGCCGGTTTCCAGGCTAAGAGCATTGATGACAAGTGGGTGCTGGACATGACGCTGGTCAAACGCAAAGGGTGGAACTTGAACTTCAACACCATCGTTCAGTTGGGTTACCGCATCAACCACAATTCCAACCAGTTCATCATGTTGCAGTATTACAACGGCTACGGCGAGAGCATGCTGGACTATAACCAATACCACTCGCGCATCCGCATCGGTCTGCTGATCCGTCCCCGCTTCTTCAGCGACTTCTGATGATCTTATTGTTCAGAATTGTTAAAATAATAATGGGTGTGTCAAACGGCACACCCATTATTATGATGATTTAGCCGGAGGAATCAGAAGCTGAAGTTTTTCCAGTCGTTGTTGGGGTAGGTTGTGATTGCCCTCGGCGTCTGTTTCTTGCGCAGTTCCAATGTGGGTGCCACATTGCTGACGTTGCGCTGGATGCCTTGCCCTAACTTTCCGTAGGTAATCATGCCTTCAGATTCTTGCAATTCCTTGAGCAGGTAGTAGGTGAACAACCCGTGACCTTCTTCCTGATAGCTTTGTGCCGTTTCATTGCCAAGTGCTGCCGAGAACACCACCAGGTTACCTGTTGTGGGCAGGGCGGTCTGTGCTTCAACCTCTACAGCGCGTTCCACGTTCAGGCCCTCATTGTCACGGCTCACGCCACTGAAACAGGCGTCAATGAAGAGGGTCACGCGCTCAAAACCGAGATTGCCGACCATAGCATAGAACTCATCAAGCGCGATGCCTTGATGCGGCTTGGTGCCATAGACATCGGTGGGCAAGAGATAGGCCTTGTTGTGGTCCTTGATGTCGGGGACACCGTGACCGGCATAGTAGATGATGAGTTTTTTGTAATTGCGGTCGGTGATCTCATGCGTGAGCCAGTCATCCAGTTCCTGTTCCAGAATCATGTGCTTGGTGGCGTCATTGCACAGGTGCACGTTGGATGCAGGGATGCCCAGCGTCTTCTTGCAATACTCTGAAAAGACCAAGGCGTCGTTTTGGGCAAAAGGCACATCCGAGACGAACCTGTAATGCTCATTGCCGATGATGAGCGCATAGGTGTCGTTACGCATCACTTTGGATTCGGGGACATCGGTATCTACTTCGGAAACCCTGCCGCTCTCTTGAAACGGCAAGGCGTTTTTCAGGCAGATGGCCACCGACTCCTTGTCCAGACCATACTCCGAGCAGTTGTCCACATTGATGTTCTGGGGCAGGTTGCGGATTTCTCCACAGTAGTTTTTGTAGGTCGTTTTGCCGTTGTCCTGCACCTCGGTGGCAAAAGTCGCCTTGCCGAGCAAGGCATTGCTACCCACCTCGACGAGGTTGAGGTTCGTGCAGTTGAGGAAGGCCTGATCCTCGACACGGGCGAGGTTGGGGATCTTCACCGACCTGAGCGATGAGCAGTTGGCAAAGGATATGGTGCCGATGCGCTTCACATTCACGGGGATGGAGAAATTAAACAGATTCTTGCAGTTGAGGAAGGCGCCCCAGCCGATTTCCATCAGGAAAACATCCTGGAAGTCGACCGAAGTCAATTCCTCGCAATTGGCGAATGCGCAAGAGCCGATGCGACCGATGCCATGGCCAATGACCACTTTGCGGATAGCCAGTTTCTGCTTGGTCCAAGGTGCCAGGTCCTTGGACAGGTCATAGTCGGGGATTGACACCAATCCCTTTTGTATGTTGCTGTTGGTCAGATACAATGTGCGTCCGTCAAAGGTCCACTCAATGTCGCTTCCGCATTTGCCTGATTTGGGATTGGTGTTTTGGGCAGACATCATCGCTACCCCGCAAATCCCGACCAACAGCAGAAGGAAAATTCTTTTGGTGCAGTTCATTACCAACGGAATTGTATGTAAAGACGACCGGTTTTCTCTTTCACTTTCATCTTGTTGGTGCCGAAATCATCGTCAATAGGCTTGTATTTCAAGTTTCCGTCGTTGCGGAATTCATATCCCAGGCCGATGTGGTCCCAAGATATGTTGGCGCCGAAGGCCGTGTGCAAGCCGTGAGCCCAAGCCCACTGGTCTGAGATTTCTTTTTTTTCCATTGAGATTTCTTTTTCTTCCATAGCGTCCTTGATCAAGGCACCCTCGGCACCGTAACCCACATGGAAGTAAAAGTGGAGGCGGATTTTGCTGCTGCCCTGTTTGTTCAACGCAGTGAACGGGTATAATGTGAGCGATGGACCGATGGACATGGCATATCCCAAAGTCATCTTCTCATTGTGCCAAGGCAGGTTTTGGATTTGCCCCTCGTTGGTGTATTCTTGGGGAACGATGTCTTTTTTGTACTTGTTGAAATTCAGGTCCATCCAAGTGAAATCAAGACCGAAGAAGAGGACCTTCCCGATAGGGTTCTTGTGGAAGTTGTAGGTATGTCCCCACTGCAGACCGACACCCATGTTGTTTTCTAACTCATTTGTGAAACTGTTTTTTGTCGAAGGAAACTCATCGGACGAGAATTTCGTTTTGTTGTAACTGATGTTCAAGAAGGTGGTGTGACTCCAGATCTCACGCAGGCGGTTTACATTTTCATAATCAGCTTTGCTCTGGGTTTCCATTGCGATGATGTCATTGAGCGACATCACGGTGGTGTCTCCTTGCTCGGTGGCGTAGCTGGTTAATACACAGTTAATTGTGAAGATTAATAATAATAATTTTTTCATAATGGTTTTGGAATAGTTTAGTGATTATTATGTAGTGATTAATGTCATTTGGAAAGGTATTCAATCATGGCTTGCGCATCGGCTTGCCGCTCGGGCGGGATCACCCCGAGGGCACCGAACTGATGCAGGTCATCGAGGAAGGTCTCCCTCAGACTCCCGGCATACTGCTGGTAGATCTCGCGTGCGCGGGTCATGTCACCCAGACACAAATAGGCCAGCGCGAGGTTGGCCTGGATAAACAATTTGGTGCTGTCATGCGTCAGGCCTTGTTGAGACAATTCCACGGCTTGCTGGAACTCGCCTTTGAGCAGCGCGTGATTCGCCAGATTGCCGTAGGAGCGCGCCACGTCAGGCTCATATTGTGCAGGATCGGCTTTTGCCAGTTCCTGATTGATGGCCAACTCTTCAAGGTACAGTTCTTCGCTCTGCTGACCTTGGTGTTGCATGTCCAGCACGGTGGCCTGGTTTCTCAACACCTTGGCCACGTCGGGCCGATAGGTTTCGGGGTCGTTTGTCGCCAAACCGCGATAGGCGTCAAGCGCTTGTCGGAAAAAACGGCTGCTCTGTTCGAGCCTGTCGGTCTGGTAGCAAGTGATGCCCAGTTCATAGGCTTTCTGGGCCAGTTGTGGCAGATAGATGCCTGGTGCGTTTTGCGCCAGGGTGGCATAGACCGCTAACTCCTCTTCATTCGTCATGTATCCCTTGTCGCTGAGTCGGTGATTGTGATGCTGGATGGCCAGGTTGGAAAGTGTGGCCGCCAACTTGGGACCATTGAGGTCCATATCATCGTTGGCCAACTGGCGATAGATGCGCACTGCTTCGTCGAGCATGGCCTCGCATTCTTGCCCGTTGACGCCATTGTGGTGATACAAGGCAGCCAGGTTGTTCAATGTCGCTGCCACGTCGGCCTGATAGGCTTGCGGCTCGTTGCTGGCGAGCTTGCGGTAGATGTCGAGTGCATCGCTGTGCATTTTCTCGCTCTCTTGGAAATAACCGTTGGTGTTGTAGAGCAACCCCAGGTTGTTCATCACCGCCGCCATGCGTGGCATGAAAGCGCGGGCATCCTCCTTGGCCAGGTTGAGATAGGTGCCAAGGGCTTCGCTGAAAAGGTCCTCGCTATCTACAAAGGTGTTTTTGCTGTTGGAGTAGAGTAGGGCGAGGTTGTTCTGCACCGATGCGACATAGGCATCATAAACCTGTGGCATCTCTTGGGCTAGGCGCTTGTAGATATCCAATGCCTCCTGGTAGAGGTCGGCGGCTTGGTCAATGCGTCGCTGCTCGGCACGCAGCAACGCCACGTTGTTGAGCGTGTGGGCCAACATGGGATCAAACGCTTGCGGGTCGTTTTTGGCGAGTTCCCGTGCGCTGTCTAAAGCGCGTCGGTAATATTCGTCGGCTTGCTGCTGGCGTCCACGTTTCTGGAAGAAGCATCCTGCGTCAAACTGCCACTGAGGATTGTTCTCGTCCAGTCTGGCTCGTAACTCGATGTATCGTGCTGCAGAATCGTTCTGGTGTTCCATGAAGAATTTCTCAAAAAAGTGGTAACAGTCTTGAGCGATGTCTTGTCTGTTTTTGAGCTCCATCGCTTCGCTTTTTTCCAGATTGGAACGCGTCTGCATATTGGCTTCGTGGTGCTGGTTCAACTCTTCGATGCGGGCATTGATGTCTCCCTTGGAACGTAGCAATGAGTCGGCCTCGGTCAGCCGTCCGTTAAGGATACAGTCGCTGATGCGCAGATTGAATTCGTCCTCTTGGTCAAAATCAATCCGGGAGTAGCGTTCGGCCATATCGCTGATCAAGCGTTCATTGCTCTGCTGTTGATCGTAGAGTTGCCTCAGGGCTTCTTGATATTGTGCGGTTGTAATCCGGTTTTCTTCTTTGAGGGCCTCTATCTCGTCTTCCCTGTTTTGGAGCTGGCGTTGCAGTGTGCGGCGAATTTTGCGCTCATTCTCAAGCTTGTCGGCTGTTTGGCGTTCAGGCAATTCCATGACCAGCATTAGCGGCTTGGAGGAATAGTCATACTGCCTGATGGTTGACTCGGGGTCAGTGAGGACATAGCCTTGCTTTGTCACGCCCTGCACATAGAATTTGCCTCCAGGGATGGGAAAAGAAAACGTGCCGCCGGTCTGGGAGACCACGGCATTGTGTCCCTTGATTCGTACGGTAGCTCCTGCGAGACGTGAGCCGGGAATCACATGGCCGTTGCTGCCCATTTTTCCCCTGGTTTTCACATATCCGGCCTGCGTCTGTGCCAAGGACGCTGTCATGGCACACAAACAGATGATGAGCAGTATTATTAGTTTTTTCATGAAATATCTTGGTTGATCTCAAGTGGTTAATTATGATTTGCAAATGTACGATAAAAATTTCACAATGAAGGCCTTTTACAGAAAAAAACAACCAATGAACTTGTTGTGGATATTTTTCATTGTGTCAAATATTATTTGTACTTTTGCGACAATAAACATTGAAGAAAACATTATGCAGTATTGGATTAATCACAATGGAGAGCAGACTGGCCCCCTGGAATTGGATGCCATCAAGGAGATGAAACTCACCTCTAAGGCCTTTGTGTGGCATGAGGGCTTGAATGAGTGGGTGAACATTACTCAGGTTCCCGAGTTGCAAGGTTTTTACATGGCTGAGCAAGCGCAGGACGGTGTCGTGAGCGGACAGCCTGTCCAACCCACGCAGCAAACCACTTATCAGCCCGTTCAGCAGCAACCGCAGTATGCAGGCTCCCAGCCTGTTCAAGATGCGCCCGCAGCCGAGTGCCCGCCCACCAACCTGGTATGGGCTATCATCAGCACGCTGTTGTGCTGTCTGCCTGCCGGTATTGTCGCCATCATCTATGCCATCAAGGTGCAGAACAAGTACCGCGAGGGCGACATTGAGGGGGCAAAGCGTGCTAGCGAGACAGGTGCCTGGTGGTGCATCGCTTCTATCATCTTGGGTATCCTCACCTGGCCGCTGATCTCGATGATCCAGATGCAGGCACTCTCCTAACGCCTTGTGTGATGCGCCATTCGCTCGTCATCACGGTCGTTATAGCGCTGTTGCTGGTGTTCGGCTTTATCTACTTTGCCGTGGATCCAGTCTCGTCGAGCGTTTTCCCGCGTTGCACGTTTTTGACACTCACGGGATTTAAGTGTCCAGGGTGCGGTAGCCAGCGTGCCATCCATGCGCTGCTGCATGGCGATGCGGCGGAAGCATTCAAGTATAATGCGATGTTGCTGGTGTCTATCCCATGGATTGCCCTGTGCTTGTATGCCGAGTCGCAACGCGTTCGCAATCCGCAGCTGTATGTTCGCCTGAATGCACCTTTACTCATCTGGCTTTTTCTTGCCATGGTGCTCATTTGGTGGCTGCTGCGTAATATCTTTAACTGGTAAAAACCGATAATCGACCGAAAACGATGAAACAATATCTTGATTTGGTGCGCCATGTCATGGAACATGGCGTGGACAAGGAAGACCGCACTGGGACCGGCACACGCAGCGTGTTCGGCTACCAGATGCGTTGCAACCTTGCCGACGGATTTCCCCTGTTGACAACAAAAAAAGTGCACCTCAAGTCCATTATCTATGAACTGTTGTGGTTCCTGCGTGGTGACACCAATGTGCGCTGGCTTCAGGAGCATGGGGTGCGCATTTGGAACGAATGGGCCGATGAGAATGGCGACTTGGGACCTGTCTATGGCAGCCAATGGCGCGCCTGGCCCGATGGCAATGGCGGTACCATTGACCAGATTGCCCAGGTTATCGACCAGATCAAAAACACGCCCGACAGCCGTCGCATCATGGTGAGCGCATGGAACGTGGCCGAGGTGCCCACGATGAAACTGCCACCGTGTCATTCGCTGTTCCAGTTCTATGTGGCTGACGGCAAGTTGAGCCTGCAACTGTATCAGCGCAGTGCCGACCTGTTCTTGGGTGTACCGTTCAATATTGCGAGTTATTCGCTGTTACTGATGATGGTTGCTCACGTGACAGGCCTTGAGCCGGGTGAGTTTATTCACACCTTCGGTGACGCACACATCTACCGCAACCACTTTGACCAGGTGAAGGAGCAGCTGTCTCGCGAGCCGCGCATGCTGCCGCACATGCTGCTCAACCCCGCAGTGAAGAGTATCGACGACTACAAGTACGAGGACTTCACGCTTGAGGGTTATGATCCCTGGCCTGCCATCAAGGGTGTGGTATCAGTTTAGTTAGGGGTTAGGAGTTAGGAGTGATTAGTGTAGTGATTGAGATTTGAAATGAAGAGCATTCAAGCGATAGTGGCTGTGGCTAGTGACTGGGGCATTGGGCGCCAGGGTGACCTGCTGTGCCATTTGCCAGCCGATATGAAGCATTTCAAGGATGTGACCATGGGCCACAGCATTGTTATGGGGCGCAAGACTTTTGAGTCGTTCCCTCGCCGTCCGCTACCTGGTCGCCAGAACATTGTCATCACCCGCAACGCTGATTGGCAGAACCCTGGCGTGACGGTGGTACACAGCCTTGAGGATGCCATTGCTGCCGCTGAGACCGACACTGTTTTCATCATCGGGGGAGCACAAATCTATAAGCAGGCTTTGCCGCTTGTCGATGTGTTGCATTTGACTCGCATCAATGCCCGTTGGGCGAGTGCTGACGTGTTCTTTCCCGCGCTCGACATGGACGAGTGGCAGGAGGTGAACCGTGAACACCACGAGAGCGACCACCGAAACGCTTACGAGTTTGATTTCATCACCCTTAAACGCCGCATGCCATGAAGTATTTCCTCATTGCCGGTGAGGCATCGGGCGACTTGCATGCCTCGCACTTAATGGCATCGCTCAAGCAGGAAGACCCTGAGGCCGAGTTCCATCATCTGGGCGGCGACTTGATGGCCGAACAGGCAGGTGCTCAGCCCCTTATCCATTACCGTGACATGGCTTACATGGGTTTCATGGATGTGGTGAAGCACTTGGGAAAAATTTTGGGCTTTCTCGGTACTGCCCGGCGTGCCATCGACGAGTGGCGTCCAGATGCGGTGATTCTTGTTGATTACCCGTCGTTCAACCTCAAGGTGGCGAAATATTCCCACAACATCGGCATCCCGGTCCATTATTTTATTTCGCCCAAGGTATGGGCGTGGAAGGAGTGGCGCGTCAAAGACATCCGCCGCTATGTTGACCATCTGTACTGCATCCTGCCGTTTGAGCCCGACTGGTATAAGGGGCATGATTACACGGCGACCTATGTGGGCAATCCCACAGTGCAGGAAGTGGCGCAAGCAAAAAAGGATTTTCCCGGTTTTGCTGATTTCATTGAAAAATATAACCTTGATGACGACCCCATTATCGCCCTTGTGCCAGGTTCGCGTGTGCGTGAAATCCGCGACAATCTGCCACTAATGCTTGAGGCTGCAAAACGTCATCCCGAATATCAGGCAGTTATTGCTGGTGCGCCAAGCATCAACGATGATCTCTATCGCGAAGTCATGGGTGATAAGGTCGTTCCTGTGCTGCGCGATGCCACCTATCAGCTTGTCCACCATGCCCGTGCTGCGCTCGTGACCTCGGGCACAGCGACTCTTGAGACGGCTCTGCTGGGCACGCCGCAGGTTGCCTGCTATCGTTTTAACGGCAGCAAGTGGTCCTATAATTTCTATCGACGCCTGCTATCAGGAAAATATGTCACGCTACCCAACCTCATCACTGATGAACCTGTCATCCCCGAACTGTTGATGCACCTATGCACTGTCGATAGCATCGACACACATTTAACCCAACTGTTGGGCGATACACCCGGACGCAATGCCCAACTCGAAGGCTATTACCGCCTTGCCGAGCGCCTTGGCACTGACGTCTGCACCGATGTCGCCGCGCAATTGATTAAAGGCAGTTTTCTTTCTTGAGTTATTCCAGAGATCGTATTAGGCCTGCTCTGAAGTCTTCGGGACCATCCATTGGGGGTCCTGCTGGAAGCGTTGCCAAGCGGCTTCAAGTTGGGGCTTGCAGTCGATGATGAGTTGGTGTGCTGGAGTGGTGTTGGTCGGATCTTCTTCGATTCTGTTGATGTAGTCCAGCAGGTTGTAGCAAATGTTGTACTGTCCAGAAGCCATCAAGGCTTGGGGTTTGTCAGCAGCTTTGTCCTCGGGTGTGAACCACAGCGTGGTGTTCATGCTGGCAGCGAGTTTGCTGTTGCGCTTGATAGCCTCGCTGGGCTTGAGCTCACTGGGGAAATCCTGATACTCCCACTTTCTCTTGTTCTGCTTTTTGCCGTTGCTTTTTTGTTCTCTCGGTTTCAGTTCGTAGATGGTGCTGGTGATGCGTCGGTTTAGCCAATCGTTGTTTTCATAGATATCGTCATAGTTTTTCCTGCGCAACTGATTGAGGAAAATTTCACTGCTCATCATGATGATGGATTTTGCGCGGTTCATGACCATTGCCTCGATCGAAGCGAATTTCATGTGGTTGAGGAAACGTGCCCGGTCACCGATAAATGTGCTGCCGATGGCCTTGAAGATTTTGTTCTTGAACAAGGCACCAACGACGTTCAGCAGGGTAACGATGGCAAGGATAACCGTCAACACGCCGAGCCAGAAGTTGCTGCCCAGCGCCAGAGCTAGAATGAACAGTGCCATGACCACTGCCTCGCTGATGAGTCCGTAGTTGCGCAGGCGTCCCAGGGTGAGGCGTCCGGCACTTTTGGGCAGCATTTGCTCACTGGGGGTGTAGCCGTCCATGTCTTCACCGGCTACATCGCTGATGATGACAAGGTCGAATGCCTTGTCGGTGCGTTGCTGGTCTTCTCGGTAGGTGTGCAGGCGTTCCTCGGCCTTCATGAGGGGGCCGATGCCTTGGTTGTCAACAACGCCGCCGTCCATGAGGCCGAAACGCGACTTGATGGTGGAGACAATGTCAGGTTGCTGCGCCAGCTGGAAGTCATCGGGGAACATCATTGGCTCAAAGCCGCTGGGGAAGCAAGAGGAGCATGCTAATGCTTCGCCCGAGGTGATGTGGCGTGCCACATTGCGCCCGATGCTGTGCTCCCCGTTGCCGAACGCGCCATAGGAAATGCGCTCGCCGGAGGTCGTGTAGCCATAGGTGACGCGGAAGCGGAACGGCAGCGAGTTGTCAAAGTCGGTCGCCAGGGCGGTGTAATCCCTTACAGGAATCTTGTCAATGTTGTCGATAATGTCGCCCATCGTGGCGCCCTTGAACAGATACTTGTCGTAGATGCCCGCCATAATCTTGATGCTTGAAGCGTCGCGGTTGGCTTTCTCGGCACCGATGCCGTTAAGGGCATGGGTGACCAGGTCCTCGTTGCACAGGAATTCGAACAGTTCACGAACCATCTCGTCGATGGGTTGTCCCTTGGCCAGAGCGAGCATATATTTCATCGCCGGAATGGTGCCGCCCGATACCGACGTGAGAGCCGTCACGCAACTGAGCAGCGTGCGTCCGTCGTTCAGGCTGATGGAGTTCAGGAAAGATAATGTACCCAAGTCGAAGGTTGCCGCCCTGTAACCGCCGCCCGAGAATGCCATGCCGATGTTCAATTCGTTTGCCATAGTCCTGTTATTTAGATGATAATTCGTCCTCGGTGAGGCAGGCGGTGAAGCCCATCTCGCGGGAGCGGTCCTTGTCGAACATGCAATAGGTGACATCGCCCTCGTCACACAGGCGTCCCTGGCTGTCATGCAGGGTGACGTGGACAGTGTAGAAGTTGCGCACATTGCTTGTGATGCGGCCACGCAGGGTGATTAGCGGGTCGCGTGTGGAAACGGGACGACGGAATTTCACCTCGAGTTTGGTAGTGACGCCAGCGCACTGCAGACGGCGCGAGAGTACCCAGTTGGCCAACTCGTCGATGAGCGTGCTGATGATGCCGCCGTGCAAGGTCTCGACCCAGCCGTCATAGTTGACGCATGGCGACCATGTGGTGACGACCTCCTCGCCGTCTTCCCAAAATTCCAAGTGCAGCCCGATGGGATTGGTAGGGCTGCAGCCAAAGCAATTGTAACCCTGCTTGTCGAGGTATGGATTAATTAATTTCTTCATGACGTTGAAGCAGTTTTATTGAGTTGTTCCTGATGTTTTCGGTGGTGCCAGATTTCAAGGCTGTTGATGGCGTTTTGCCACAGGATGTAGCAGCCAGGGCCTGCCACCGACAGAGGGCTCAGGTAGGTGTAGGCAATCCACACGGCAAAGGCAGTGTTTTTTTGTCCCAACCCCTGACCGCTCTCGATAACGGTGCCGAAGAAGTGGCCGATGTAGCGTCCCACCGCAAACTGTGCCAGGCAGATGAGCAGCGACACTAGGGCGATAGCGATGAGGAACATCATGGGAGCATGGCTGTTGATGATGTTCTTCACCGTGCAGCCCGTAACGATAGTCAGCGAGATGCCCCACATGTAAAATGACAGGTCTTGGATGGCGACCAGCCGTTGCTGCACGCGTGGCAGATAATGCTTGACCAGATAGGCCGCAATCAGCGGCAGCACCAACACGAGGAACACCTTGTACATAATCATCCAGAAGGCGGCCCAGAAACTGATGTTCACATTATTGTCAATGAGCGGGAAGACTACTGGCACGGCAAAAACGGTGACGATGTTGCTCAGGAACACATAGCTGGTCATTGTCTCCAGGTTGCCACCCAGTTTACCTGTCACCACGGGGGCAGCACTGGCGCCAGGACAGATGATGCAGGTGAGGATGCCCTCCATGAGAATCAGGTCCTTGCCCTTCATGTCAAAGCCGATGATGAGAGCCGTGATGAGCACGACGAAGACTACTTGGAACACCGACACCCACAAATGCCACATCGCCGGGCGCATCTTGTGGAAATCCACACGCAGAAACGTCGTGAACAGGATGAGGCTCATGAACAACGGCAAGATAGTGTCGAATATCGGCTCCATCACCTCGCTGATGGGGTCAAGAGCCGGCACCCAATAGAATATGAGATAGATGACCGTGCCCGCCACAATTGCGCTGGGCAAGGTCCAATTCTTCAAAAACTCAATTACGGCCTTCATAACGGTGGCAAAGTTACAATTTTTAGCGCAATCCGCAAGGTGTTATTTGCAGCATTGACACTATCATTTGCCCATACCGATAAAATGTAGTACTTTAGCGGTCGCTAATGAAAAAGATATTGAATGACATAGCGTTTTGGGTGATTTGCGGCACGTGGTACGGATTGTCGCTGCTGCCGTTGTGGCTGCACTACCTGTTCAGCGACGTGCTGTATGTGTTCATAGCCTATGTCCTGCGCTATCGATGTCACGTAATCACCAAAAACCTGAGCGTTGCCTATCCTGACAAAAGCGACAGGGAAATCAAAAAACTGCGGATGCAGTTCTACCGCCACTTCTGCGACATCCTGGTAGAGACGGTGAAATATACCTCCATCAGCGATAAGAACATCATGCGCCGCATGACATTCGCTGGAGCGGACAAAGTAGCCGAGATCCTGAACAGCGGCCAATCCATCGCCTTGCTTTTGGGACACTACGGCAACTGGGAATGGGTGTCGTCGCTGGTGCTGTGGGTGCGTCCGATGATTACCAACAATTCTGTCATGGGACAGATTTACCATCCGCTCAACAACGAAATAATCAACCGTGTCGTGTTAAAGACTCGTGGCCGCATGGGCTCGGACAGCGTGTCGATGAAAGAAACCCTGCGGTGGATTCTGGGCAATAAGCGCGACGGCCGTCCCACAATAATGGGATACATCAACGATCAGGTGCCCCAGTGGGAGAGCATCCATCATTGGCTCACTTTCCTCAACCATCCTGACACCCCTGTGTTAACCGGCGTCGAGCGCATCGTCCACTCCCAGAACCAAGCCGTAGTGTATTTGGATGTCAAATATGTGGCTCGTGGCCACTATGAGTGCGAGTTCCAGGTCATCACGCGCGACCCGTCAACGATGGGCGAGTTTGAATTGACCGACATCTATTTCCAACGCTTGGAACAGACCATCAACCGCGCGCCGCAGTACTGGCTGTGGAGCCACAACCGTTGGAAACGCACCCGCGAGAAGTTTGACCGCCGCTTTAAGGTCGTCAACGGCAGAGTAGTGGAAAAATCCCCCGATGAAACTTGAGTAATATTTGTTCATTCGCGGAAAAACCTCTACCTTTGCAGCAGCAAAAGACTAATTAACTAAAACTGACAATTTAACACTCATCACAAGAAATGAACCGACTTTCGGACCGTATTAACGCACTGGCACCCAGTGCCACCCTTGCCATGTCACAGAAGAGCAGCGAGCTGCGCGCTCAAGGCGTGGACGTGATTAACCTCTCGGTGGGCGAACCCGATTTCTTCACGCCCGACCACATTAAAGCCGCCGCTAAGCAGGCCGTTGACGAAAACTTCTCGTTTTATTCTCCCGTTCCCGGCTATCTGTCGCTGCGTCAGGCGGTGTGTGAGAAGCTGCGCCGTGAGAATGGCTTGGAGTATTCGCCCGACCAGATTATCATCGGCAACGGTGCCAAGCACGAGCTTTGCAACGCCATCATGGCGCTCGTCAATCCCGGCGACGAGGTCATCATCCCCACACCCGCATGGGTAAGTTATGTGCAGATGGTCAATCTTGCCGGCGGCAAGAGCGTGCTGCTGCCCTCGAGCATGGAGAAGAACTTCAAGGTGACAGCCGATGAATTGGAGGCCGTCATGACCGACAAGACGCGTCTCATCGTCATCTGCTCTCCCAGCAACCCCAGTGGCGCCATCTATACCCGTGACGAGCTGAAAGCCATCGCGGCTATGCTGGAGCGTCACCCCGAGGTGATGGTCATCGCCGACGAAATTTATGAGCACATCAACTATGTGGGCAAGCATGAGTCGCTGGCACAGTTCGATGCCATCAAGGAGCAGGTGGTTATCATCAACGGTGTGTCCAAGGCATATGCCATGACCGGTTACCGCATCGGTTACATCGCTGCCCCGTTGTGGGTTGCCAAGGCCGTAAACAAGATGCAGGGCCAGTACACTAGCGGTGTTTCCTCGATTGCCCAGAAGGCTGCCGAGGCCGCCTATAATGGTCCGCAGGACTGCGTCGAGGAGATGCGTGTCGCCTTTGAGCGCCGCCGCAACCTCATCGTGGGCTTGCTGCAGGAGATTCCCGGTCTGGAATTGAATATGCCCGATGGCGCGTTCTATGCTTTTCCCCGTGTGGAGCACTACTACGGCAAGCGCTGTGGTGACACTGTCATCAATGATGACAACGACCTCGCCCTGTACCTCTTGAACGAGGCGCACGTCGCCACTGTAGCAGGCAGCGCCTTCTGCTGCCCAGGCTACATCCGCTTGAGTTATGCTACCAGCGATGAGAACTTGCGTGAGGCCGCCAAGCGCATTGCTGCCGCGCTCGCTAAACTCGCCTGATCCATACCAAGCGCCCTAAGGGCCCTCATACACCTTTATACAGTGGGCAAGTCATCGACTTGCTCACTCTTATTTATATAATGTGCGAAAGCGGGGGAATCAACAAAATTCTTAAAAAGTGTTAAAAAATTTGGTGGATTCAAATCTATTGTTATACCTTTGCGGTGTACTAGTTAAGTAGTACACTAGAAAAGTAATTATTCATTCACTAAAATAGCTATCTGTTATGTTTACAATCAATCAATTAAGTTTCGCTTACAATAAGCGTGTCGGGAATCTGTTCCAGGATTTCTCGCTTGAATTGAACGCTGGCAATGTGTATGGCCTGCTGGGCAAGAACGGCGCTGGCAAGTCCACGCTCATCTACCTGATGACGGGCCTTCTCACTCCGCAAGCCGGTGAAGTGCTTTTCGACGGCGATAATGTGCGCAAGCGCCTTCCCAAGACGATGAGCGACATATTCCTGGTTCCCGAGGAGTTTGACATGCCCCGCTTGAGCATCAAGCAGTATGTGGACATTAATGCCCCGTTCTATCCCCGCTTCAGCATGGAGGACATGCAGCGCTACCTGGACATCTTTGAGATGGGCGGGATGATGGATGTGAAACTCAACAGCCTGTCGATGGGACAGAAGAAGAAAGTGTTCATGGCCTTCGCCTTTGCCACCAACACCCGCG
>DAIREJ010000002.1:27076-35374 GCA_036795635.1 Sodaliphilus sp. | reverse complement strand
CAGAAGCTCGAGGACCACTACCGCGACATGCAGGACATGGAGTTTACCATCCAGGACGGCAAGCTCTGGCTCCTCCAGACCCGTAATGGTAAACGCACTGGCGCCGCTATGGTGAAGATAGCCATGGACCTCCTCCGCGAGGGCGCTATCGACGAGAAGACCGTCATCAAGCGCATGGAGCCCGGTAAGCTCGACGAGCTGCTGCACCCCGTGTTTGACAAGGCTGCCGTCAAGACCGCCAAGGTCATGGCTAAGGGTCTGCCCGCAAGTCCCGGTGCCGCAACCGGTCAAATCGTATTCTTTGCCGACGATGCCGAGGAATGGGCTTCGCGCAAGAAGAAAGTCATCATGGTGCGCATCGAGACCTCGCCCGAGGATCTGCGCGGCATGAGCGTCGCTCAGGGTATCCTCACCGCTCGTGGTGGTATGACCTCACACGCTGCTGTGGTTGCTCGTGGTATGGGCAAGTGCTGCGTGTCGGGTGCCGGTACGATTAAGGTGGATTACAAGGCTCGCACTGTCGAGATGGATGGCAAGACCTACAACGAGGGTGACTGGATTTCAATCAATGGTAGCACTGGCGAGGTTTATGACGGAGCCGTTGCAACCGTAGATCCCGACCTCGGGGGTGACTATGCTGCTGTTATGGCACTTGCCGAGAAGTTCAGCACCATGGACGTTTACACCAATGCCGATTCGCCCCGCGACGCCAAGAAGGCTCGTGAGCTGGGCGCTCACGGTATCGGTCTGTGCCGCACCGAGCACATGTTCTTCGAGGGCGACCGCATCAAGGCCATGCGCGAGATGATCATCGCTCCCGACGAGGCAACACGTCGCGTCGCTCTGGCCAAGCTGCTCCCCTTGCAGCGTGGTGACTTCGAGGGCATCTTCGAGGCTATGGACGGTTACGAGGTGACCATCCGCCTGCTCGATCCTCCCTTGCACGAGTTCGTACCCCACCAGCTTGAGACCATGCGTGAGCTCGCCGAGCAGACGGGTCGCACCCTCGATGAGGTGAAGCTGATTTGCGACGGTCTGGAAGAGTTCAACCCCATGCTCGGTCACCGTGGCTGCCGTCTGGGCAACACCTATCCCGAGATCACCGAGATGCAGGCTCGCGCTATTATCGAGGCCGCTCTCAACGTTAAGGCTAAGGGCATTGATGTTCATCCCAAGATCATGGTGCCCCTCATCGGTGTCAAGAACGAGATCCAAATGCAGGCCAATATCATCAATGATACCGCCAAGAAGGTATTCGCCGAGCGTGGCGAAACCGTAGCCTACAAGGTAGGTACCATGATCGAGATTCCGCGTGCTGCTCTCGTTGCCGACCAGATCGCACAGGTCGTTGACTTCTTCTCATTCGGTACCAACGACTTGACCCAGATGACCTTCGGTTACTCGCGTGATGACGCTGGCAAGTTCCTCGCCATCTACAAGAACTTGGGCATCCTCAAGGAGGATCCGTTCCAGGTGCTCGACCAGGAAGGTGTTGGCCAGCTCGTCGAGATGGCTACCCGCAAGGGTCGCGCCGCCAATCCCGACCTCAACGTCGGCATTTGCGGTGAGCACGGTGGTGAGCCCAAGAGCGTCAAGTTCTGCAACAAGCTCAATCTGAACTACGTTTCTTGCTCGCCCTACCGCGTGCCCATCGCACGCCTCGCAGCCGCACAGGCAGCAGTCGAGGCCGAGTAAGCCACACTGGACATACACATTTTGTCAAATAAAACAGCGGTGGAGCATCATGCCCCACCGCTGTTAATTTTAAATAATGATTTGTTCAATTTCACTCCCGCACGGCGGTCCTTAGTCATTGTTTGAAAACTATCAAAAACGGGTATTTGCTTCTTTACGCAAAAAAATGTAACTTTGCACACGGTAATTTTTATTAAAACAATCAAATTATGCAAGGCGACTTTTTTTATCACAATCCCACTAAGCTTTATTTTGGTGAAGATTCACTGAACTATCTCATCGACGAATTAAAGAACTATGGTCCTGTCGTGTTGCTCAACTACGGCAGCGGCAGCGTCAAGCGCAACGGCATCTACGACCAGGTGATGGCTATCCTGAAACAGGCCGGCAAAACAGTTGTCGAGAATCCCGGCGTGATGAGCAATCCCACGCTGGAAAAGCTTCGCGAGGGCATCCAGATCGCTCGTGATAACAAGGTGGACTTTATCCTCGCCCTTGGTGGAGGCAGCGTCTGCGACTATTCCAAGGGCGTGGCAGCCTCGGTATTCTATGACGGAGACTGCTGGGAGCGCTTCTGGCTCCAGGGACATCAGCCCGAGGCTGACCAACCCATCATTCCCGTGGGTTGCATCCTCACGATGGCAGGAACAGGTTCCGAGATGAACGCTGGCACCGTGATCACCGATGCCGCCAACACCTTCAAGGTGGGCCATGTCTTTGACGACCGTCTGATGCCCAAGTTCTCCATCCTGAATCCCCGGTTCACGATGACCGTGCCCGTTGAGCAGATGAAGGCGGGTATCTACGACATCATGAACCACATTTTTGAACAGTATTTCTCTGATTTCGACGACAACACCAGCGACTACATCTCCGAGGGCTTGATGCGCGGCCTCATCGTGGCTTCGCGCAAGGCTGTGAAGGATCCGCAGGACTACGAAGCCCGCTCCAACATCATGTGGACGGCAACGTGGGCACTCAACACCCTCATCGGCTTGGGCAAACGCGAGGACTGGATGGTGCACATGATCGGCCATTCGGTGGGCGCTTGGACTCACGCTCCCCACGGCTATTGCTTGGCTGCCGTCTCGATGGCCTACTATAAACGGGCCATGATTCCGGGCTTGCCCAAGTTCGTGCGCTTTGCCAAGAACGTCTGGAACATCGACACAACCGGCATGACCGAAGAACAGGCCGCCGCAGCTGGGCTCGAAGCCCTCAAGGCATGGATGCTCGAGATCGGACTCCCCCTCACCATCAGCGAGTTGGGAGCCACGCCCGACATGATTCCCGGCATTACCAAGGGCACCATCGTCTATCCCGCAGGATACATGGATCTCAAGCCCGAGGACATCACACAAATCCTCAACGAGAGCATGTGATAGTGCCTCATTACCCCGATGATGCCTCATGATATAACCCCCGGTGAACAATCCGCTTCACTGGGGGTTGATTGTCATCAATAACCCACAGCAACCAATCCCCCGTTATCTCCGTCCATCCATTCCATCCAGCTCGTCCAGTCCATCCATCTCCAATTTGCATTATTTTGCTACATCAACGGCTATTTTATTCGCCTTCTTGACACCTTATTACTATAATATAATTATCTTTGCATTGTCAATGTATAATTGGCTAATTTACTGCATTTTCATGTAAAAACTCATGGCATGACCGTCAAGCAGATGATAGATCGATTTAAGCGCATGGTGCGTCACTCTTGGAGAGCCTTTTCGGCTGTCGGGGTGATTCTCCTTGCTGGCGCCCTCATCGAGGCCATCTCGCTGGCTCAATACCGATACACCCATCGCCTCATGGAGACTGAGCTAGACTACCGAGCCGAGAGTGAGATGACACTCAAATCGGTTCGCGTGAGGGGTATGCTCAAGTCTAACGAGAAGATGCTGAACAACTATTTGTGGCCAATTCAGCGACAACTGAAAAGTCCCGAACACATCTATCAAATCCTTGAGCGTCTTGTTTTCCTCAATGGAGACGTGATGAGCGCTTTTGTGGCCTATGTGCCAGGCTATTACCCTAATCAAGGAGAGTACTTCGAGCAGGCTGCCATCCGACGTGGAGACGCTGTCGTTACCCAGCAGTTGGCGAGCCCTCATCACGACTATACCCAACGCGAATTTTATCATCAGGCTGTTGAGAACGTTGCTTCGCGTTGGACCGACCCCTATCTGGATGCCGCTGGCAGCGGACAACAGGTCACGACCTATGCCACGCCACTCACCGACGCCACAGGCAAGGTCGTCGGAGTGTTTGGAATAGATTTGGCCACCAAAGGCATCATTGATACCTTGAACACCCGCCACAATGACCCCTCGACCTTCTTCCTGTTGCTCACAGGGGACGGACGCCTCATCTCGCAGCCCGACTCGACTCACAAAAAACAAAGCGATGTCGCCGCCGTGGTCCGTATGATTAACGACAGCACCTATGAGCGCGAATCGAGCAGCACGGGCATCAGCAAGATCATCACATTCGACAGCAAGACAAATGGCAAGGGCTATGCCTACTATGCTTTCATGAAAGGGCAGCCTCATTGGCAGGTCGTGATGGTGTGCTATGATAACGAGGTGTTCAGCAAACTAAAGGCTATGCGTCGCAATTTCATGTTGCTGATGCTGGGTGCATTATCGCTGCTGGGATTCATTTTGTACCGCTTCAACCGCAATGTGCAACGCCTCCACAAGTCCAAATTGAATAAGGAACGCGTCGACAGTGAATTGCGCATTGCCCAGAGTATCCAGTCCGAGATGATTCCTGGCGACAGCATCTCACGTGACGATGTTGATGTCTGTGGCAAACTGATTACTGCTTTAGAGGTGGGTGGGGACCTGTTCGACTATCTCATCCGTGACGAGAAACTATACTTCTGCATCGGTGATGTCAGCGGCAAGGGTGTGCCGTCATCATTGGTAATGGCCGTTGTCCATTCTCTCTTCCGCTCGTTGGCTTTGCACGAGAGCAGTCCCAAGAGAATGATTCAGGCGATTAACGAGACTTCGTGCCAAGGAAACGAGACCAACATGTTCGTCACGATGTTCATCGGTGTGCTTGACTTGCCCACTGGACGTCTGCGCTATTGCAATGCAGGTCATGATGCTCCCTTGTTGATTGACCAAGACGTGAAGACGCTGTCCGTGAATGCCAACCTGCCGGTCGGACTCTTTGGAGACTTCATTTTTGTTCAACAGGAAATCCAACTGCCCGCCGAGGCGACATTACTGCTCTACACCGACGGCTTGACCGAGGCGATGAACTTGCAGCACCAGCAGTTTGGGCTGCAGCGCATCATCGACACCACCACCGAATGCCTGGAGCAGGGACGCATTGCTCCTGTTGTGCTGATGGATGCTTTGCACGAGCAGGCGATACTGTTTGCAGCAGGTGCTCAACAGAGCGATGACTTGACGATGCTCGCCATCCATTATCACCGCCCTGATGAGAAAACAGTGCTGGACGAAACGCTCAACTTGACCAACGATGTCCAGCGAGTACCCGAATTGAATGATTTTGTCAAAAATGTGACCAACCGGTTAAACCTTGACTCATCTCTCACGTCACAGCTCATGTTGGCCGTCGAGGAGGCGGTGGTCAACGTGATGAGCTATGCCTATCCTTTGGGTACCACTGGAGACATTCATGTGCAGGCCAGGGCGACCGAACAGAGCCTCAAGTTCATCATCTCCGATCAGGGCAAGGCTTTTGATCCCACCTTGAGAGGTACCGCCGACACCACCCTCAGTGCCGAGGAACGCCCGATTGGCGGACTGGGCATATTGCTGGTCCAGCAGCTCATGGACTCCATAAACTATGAGCGCGCCGACGGCAAGAACGTGCTCACAATGAAGAAAATGTTAACAAAGAATGAAAATTGAAGATAAACGACAATGAAAACTACAATCCAAGAACTTGACGAGAACATTATCGTCACCATGGTTGGCTCGCTTGATACTGCAGCAGCCATCGAAACCGAGCAGATTTTGAAGCCTGTCACTGCCGAGGAGGTGGTGAAAGACATCGTGATAGAGTGCCAGGAACTTGAGTATATCGCTTCCAGCGGTTTGCGCATCCTGCTCGACGTGCTCAAGAAGACCAAGGCTAAAGGAAAACGCGTCATTCTGCGCAATGTCAACGATGATATCAAAAACGTGTTCAAAATCACGGGATTCATCAACCTCTTTGAGTTTGAGTAAAAAACGTGATTATGAAAAACATCAGTTTTAGGCGATGGCTGCTTGCGGCTCTCGCCATTCCTGCATTACTGGCAACAGCACAGCCTGTCGGTGACTCCATTCCCGATCAGCCCAATCAGTTGACGGTGGACGTGCAATTTCTGGGACGTGGCGAGGCTCGGTATGGAGGACTGCCGGCAGTACCCGTCATTGAGGACGATGACCATGAGATTGTGGAACCTGACAAAGTGCCGACTTCCAATTTCGTGCTCAGCCGCACTCGACTGCCGATTAATTTCAAGCGAGACTGGCTCGAAATGCGTGTCACTCCACAGCATTCAGCTGTGTGGGGGCAAGAGGGTGGAAGTGCCTTAAACTTGTACGAGACATGGGCCAAGATGACCACTCGTTCGGGCTTGTTTGCCCAAGTGGGACGCGTGGCGCTCAACTATGACGATGAGCGCATCATCGGCTCTGATGATTGGGCAATGGCTTCTTCGTCCCATGACATTTTGCGCTTGGGATATGAGGGCCACGGCCACAAGGCTCACCTCATCCTGGCCTATAACCAGAATGCCAACGTAATAAATTCAGGTGGCTCCGTCTATGTGAATGGTGCACAACCCTACAAGACCATGCACACTTTGTGGTATCACTATGACCTGCCGCGATTGCCGTTAGGGGCTTCCTTGCTGTTTATGAACGTCGGCATGCAGTGTACTGTGGAAGGGTTACTCGAAAAGACATGGTTCCAGCATCTGGCGGGTGCCTATTTGTCGTTCCGGCCCGACCACTGGAATGCCGAGGCGTCCTATTATAATCAGTTCGGCAAAAATGAGCACGGCATCAAAATCCAAGCATGGATGATGAGTTCTAAACTCACCTATATGCCCTCTCCAAAATTCAATGTCACGGTTGGCTATGACTACTTGAGTGGTGACAAGTATTTTGCTGTACCCACAGGACACAATGTGGGCATGGTGCACCATGACGTCATCAAGGGTTTCAACACGGTCTATGGCTCACACCACAAGTTCTACGGTGCAATGGACTTTTTCTATGTGAGTGCCTATCACGATGGATTCACTCCTGGACTCCAGAATGCCTATATAGGGTCAGCCTATAGCCCAGTGAAGAATTTGCTTCTCAATGCTAGTTACCACTACTTTGCCACGGCAACCGATCTCGAGGATATGAAGAAAACCCTCGGTCATATGATTGAATTTCAGGCAGGATATGCCATTAGCCATGACGTGAGAGTGGCTGCTGGTGCCTCATTCATGTGGGGGAGCGAGACAATGGAACGACTGAAACGTTCCAGTACAAAAACCAACATGCGATGGGGATGGATTACGCTAAGCGTCAACCCGCGCATCTTTTCTACCAAATGGTAACTGTAACCAAATAAGAACCCCGATGTTTCCAGAATTATGAAATCTTCAACACTGCTATCTCGTTCACAATACGGGATTTATGTTGAGAGTGTAAACCACAACGGTGAGGTTTTCTATAACCTGCCCTACATCTATGAACTGGACCGATCCTTGGACGAACAGCTGTTGCTCACGGCCAATACCACTGTGCTCTCTACACTGGGACGAACAGGTATTTTTGCATTCTCGGTCTGCATGAACCTGCTGCAGATCTATAACCTGTTTGTTGCTGGAACATGCCGTACGCTGCAATCGCTGGGTGCCATCCAGGCGGGTACAGGCAACAATGAGGCATTCACCTTTGTCATCCGCAAGTCTCTGCGCTTCATTACCACGGCAATGGGAATCACCTGCCTGCTGGTCTTGATATGGCCTCAGGTCATCACCATCCTGTTTGGCGCCGAGGATGCCGCATCGACCGTTGTGTGTAATCGTGCACTCAGGATTTTTGCCTTGAGCTTCATTCCCTTCTGCTACATCTATGTGCTGATGATTATCTATAAACTCTATAATCAGCACAGCATGGCGTTGTTTATCTCGTTTGCTTTGTCGCTCACAGTCATTCCCATTTTGTGGATCATGGCCAAGTACTTGCCACAGCACATGTGGTACAGCTACCTCATTGCCTACATGATCGAGGCTGTGGTCATCTTCGCGTTGCACAAGGCCCGTCACGTCAAGTTTGAACTCAAGAAGTGATCTACATCGACGAGAATATATGGGATTTTGATCTGCAAGAGGCTTTGGACGAGGTGAGCCCCGAGCGACGCGAGTATGCGCTCCGCTACCGACGGGAACTGGACCAGCGCCTTTGTGTGGCGGTCTATCGCTTGCTGCACCGGGCTTTACGACAGGAATACGGCATCACTGAATTGCCTCGTTTCTCCTGTGCCCCCAACGGTAAGCCCTCCCTTGTGCATCATTCACTCTACACCATACACTTCAGTATGAGCCACTGCCCATCGGCAGTGGCTTGCGCC
>DAIREJ010000002.1:3808-27066 GCA_036795635.1 Sodaliphilus sp. | reverse complement strand
GGTCTCAACGTCGATGCGACAGCCCTGTCGGCATCGACGTTGAGACCTTTGACCATTACGACGAGGAATTGGCAAGGCATGTGATGAATGACGATGAGATGCTTCGCATCTTGTCTTCGGCCAATCCGGCTGTGGAATTCACCCGCCTTTGGACGATGAAGGAAAGCCTGTACAAGATGAAGGGCGAAGCCCAAATCCCCGATGTGAAAAATATGCTTCTCCACACCGCAGACTGCCGCTTCACCACCCTCATTAAGGACAACTACGCCCTCACCACCTCTAACTTCTAACTCTTAACTTCTAACTCCTAACTCCTAACTCCTAACATGAAAAGAGTGCTACTGATCTCCTGCCTCATCTCCACTCTCGTGACAGGCGCCGTGACATTGCAGAATGGTGTCTCGCTTGAGTTGGCACAATACCGTGCCGCTCACATCTCCGATGTACGCTACCGATTGACTTTTACGGTTCCGCGTGAGGTATTGCAGCCAGTGACGTTCAATGAGATCATCACGTTTTTCTGGGATGGTGACGAAGATTTGCAAATTGATTTTCAGGCAACCCCCGATCAGTTGCAGGACTTCATCATGGTTAATGGCAATAGGGTAGAGACATGCTTGAAAGAGGAACACATCATCGTTCCCCAAACTTGTCTGCAGCATGGCGAGAACAGCGTCTCCATCAGCGGATGCAGCGGCGACAAGGCGCTCAACCGTCATGATGATTATCTCTACACGCTATTCGTCCCCGACCATGCCCGCAGTGCTTTCCCCTGCTTTGACCAACCCGACCTCAAGGCGGTCTTTGACTTGACACTGAACATCCCTGACGGATGGGTGAGCATCAGCAACGGGACGAGTAAACCCATTCCCACCTATCTGTTCTCGTTCACTGCGGGAATGTTCCAGGTGCAGACTGCCGCACGCGACGGTCGTGAGTTCACGGCGTTGTTCCGTGAAACCGATCCGCTCAAGGTCGCTCAACTCCCGGTGGTGTTCGACCATGTGGCGCTCTCGTTGCGATGGATGGAGGACTACACGGGAATCGCTTACCCGTTCGAGAAATACGACTTTGTTATCCTCCCCGGCTATCAGTTCGGCGGCATGGAGCATCCGGGTTGCATTCAGTTCACCGACTGGGAGATTTTCCTGGGACCCGACCCCACGCCCGACGAGGAGTTGACGCGCCTCAACCTGATTGCGCACGAGACCTCACACATGTGGTTCGGTGACTTGGTCACGATGCGGTGGTTCGATGATGTGTGGACCAAGGAGGTGTATGCCAACTTCATGGCCGACAAGATTTCGCGCGAGCAGTTCCCCGACGTGAACCATGACTTGGCTTTTATCAAGACCCATTATCCCGTTGCGATGAGCACCGACCGCACCCTGGGCACGCATCCCATCCAGCAACCGTTGGACAATCTCAACAAGGCGGGACTGCTCTACGGCAACATCATCTATCACAAGGCACCCATTGTCATGCGCAAACTGGAGCAGGAAAAAGGGGCCGAAGCATTGCAGCAGGGCTTGCGCAGTTATCTGCAGCGCTATGCCTACAGCAACGCCTCTTGGGACGATCTGATTGCCGAACTCGACAAGTTTGCCCCCGAGCACAGTGCGCTGTCTTTCAGCGACGTGTGGGTCAAGCAGAAAGGTATGCCTGTTTACAGATGTGACATGACTGGTGACGGTGACTTGCAAATCCTTCAGCAAGATCCGTGGGGACGGGACTTGACATGGAAACAGGCCTTTGACATTGTCTTTTGGCCCTATGGCAACAATTGCGAACTCAAGAACATGGGCATCCGTGCCACAGTAAAAGGTCCCGCTAGTTCTGTTCCCGTAGTGAATGCTCATGGCGAGGGCTACGGTCGTTTCCTTATGGATAAACAGCTAGGGACCTACCTGCTTGGCTCTTGGTACAGCAAAGATAAATTGGAACGCTATTCCGCTGTGCTCACGTTGTTTGAGAATTTTCACATGGGCGCCATTGATGCCAAGACCTTGTTTGGTTCGTTCTTCACGGGGCTTGAACGCGAGACCGATGACCTCATTGCCTCCACCTTGTGCAGCTTTTTAGGCACGCTCACAACTCGTCTTGATGAGCAGGATCGCACGCTGGCCGAGCAGCAATTGATGGACATGGCGCAAAACCATAGTTTGATGTCGGTGCGCCAAACACTCTTGCGACAACTGTCGCTCAAAGCAGTCACGCCCGATGTCATTGACCGGCTATTTACCGTTTGGGAACAGAAAAGTGCTTCGTTTTTTAACAATCGCGACTACATGCGATTGGCATGGCATCTCGCGCTCATGCGCCCTGGTGAATGGCAAACGATCCTTGCCGTCCAGCGCGACCGTCTTTCTACCGACGATGAGCGCCGCCAATTTGATTTTGTCTCACGGGCATGCAACCCGGACCCTGATGTGCAGCAACACTTGTTCAACGAGTTGCTTAAGGTCGAGAACCGCCGTGTGGAGCCTTGGGCACGCACGATGCTCGCTCTGCTCAATGACCCATCACGGGAGCCTTTCAGCAACCGCTATATCCTGCCGGGACTTGACGTCTTGGAGGAAATTCAACGCACAGGTGACATCTTCTTCCCTGGTTACTGGCTCTCCAGCCTGTTCGACGGACACTCCAGTGACGAGGCACGGCAACTCGTCAAATCATGGATTGAATCTCACCCCTCATTGGAACCCGCGCTGATGAACAAACTCAAGGAAAACGCCTACTGGCTCATCTCCTTCCCCTCAACCCCCTGACATCATTTGCTCATCCTTTTCAGCTAACGCTGTTGACATGATACACCTCCTGCGGCGATTGTTCATGCCGGCAGGGGGCGATTTTTTCTGGAAACTTGCGGTGATTTGCGTTTTTTGGATTAAATTTGCATTTTTAATATGACTTGAATCTTTTCTAATGACTTGTCAGACCTCATGATGAACTTGTTGTCATTGATATTATATGATTTGTGCGATTTGCTTCCTGCTATTGGACCGCATGAGCATGTTGCGACCGAGGTTTTGATCACCTTGGCCAGCTTCGGTAGTCTGCTTGGCCTGTTAGCCGCCTTGTTGATGCTACTCGGATCTTCATTGCTGAATAAATTTGGCAATGTGGTGCGATGGTTGATGTCGGGAAAGTTCCTCACTTGGGCCTTCGTGATAGTGTGGTTGGCTGGCTTTGTGGTCTATGATGTGGGAATGTATATCGGCCACAGTGCGTATTCTTTGTTGGCTAATGCTCCGATGGCAATCATTCATGCTTTCGAGATGTTCCTCCTCGATAGTGATATCGCTGCAATCCATGATCAGTTTCACGATAATGTGATTTTCATGGCATGCTTCTCAATCGTCCATTTTGCAGCAGCGTTCATCACACTGGTATTCGTGGTTAAGCATTTCGGGTTCAACATCATCGCTGGGTTCAAGATGATGCTTGAAGCCTATGTTTTCTGCCGCAAAAAAGAGACTTTCATCTTCTGGGGCATGAATGAGGCATCCTATTCGTTGGCACAAAGCATCAATGAGCATTTTGATGATTGCAAGAAATACAGGATCATCGTTGTGAGGACCAACCACGACGCTGAGGAGACAAGTGGCAAAAATGGCATGGAACGCCTCTTCAATTTCCTGTCCTTGAAAAACAAGGACTTGGAACGATTGCAGAACCTTAACTGCTTGACAACCAGTACCTATTCCGATTTGGCCCACCTGGACCTGAATAATATCACTAAATCCCCCCATCCAGTCAGTCCATCCAGTCCAGATAATCCAGTCCATCCAGACATTTTGAGAAAAAACATCAGCCTCAAGCAACTGGCAAGAATTATCCGTAAGAAGACCCATGGCAAGGTGCATCTGTTTTTCCTTTCCGACGATTCCAACGATAATATCCAGGCTGTGGGCAATCTCAAGAGGGATATGACGATCAATGCTGTCGCCGACGAGGGGATAAAGGTCTTCCTCTATTGCCAGGCGCGCTACAACAGTGTGCATCGCGTGATTGAGGATGAGCAATTGCACGATAACATCGTGGTGAAGGTCGTTGATGCGTCCCACATCAGTGTGGAGATGTTGAAACAACAGGTCGAACTGCAGCCTGTCAGCTTTGTGGATATCGAGAAAGACGCCACTGTTTCATCGGCGTTTAACGCGCTTGTCATCGGCTTTGGTGAGGTGGGCTATGATGCGGTCAGGTTCCTCTATGAGTTCGGCGCCTTTGTCAAGACGGGCAGCGATTCTGATAGGGTAGAGCAATCCGACTTCCATTGCGACATTGTGGACAAGGATATCAAGAACAAGGCTGGCTTGTTTACCGTTAACGCACCCTCGGTGTCTCATCACATGTCCTACGATCAGGATAATCAGCGCCGGCCCACATCCATAACCCTGCACGACATGGATGTGCTTGGCGTGGAATTTTATGACCATTTGGAGCAGATGATCGGCAAACTCAATTATGTAGTCATCGCTCTTGATGACGATGTGGCCAATGTCTCGCTCGCAGTGCGCATCTTCAGACTGGCGGTGCGTTATCGTGAGAACCTGAATCATTTCCGCATCCTTGTCAGGGTCCGCAACGATAACGATGGCCACTTGCTCCGAATTGCCGAGCACTACAACAGGCTTTGGGCAGCGCAGGCCAACAGCGATGAAGCGTCAAGGAACATTCACCAGCACACCGTCAAGAGTCTCGAAGCCATCCATGAGCCCATCACACTGTTCGGCGCTCTGGATGAAACCTTCACCTATGACTACATCGTGAGCGACAGACTCAAGGCCGAGGCTAAGCATTTCAAGGAGAAATATGACCAGTCAATCTCTACACTCAGCGCAAAATCCGGCAGTGTGGCGATGGCGCCTCTAGAATGGGAGAGCGAGCACAGGGATTTGATGCAGCTTTCAGAGGAGTATAAGGGATTCTCGCCGACTTTATCCGGCATCATGCGCTTGCGTCGAGTCCAGAGTCAGAATACCGAAAACTGTTTCCACAAGTTCACCAAGCAGATGCTTGCAAGCATTGCGCTGGGCGAGGAAAAATACCGATTGTTGACGGCTAATGTCTTGTCAAGAAAAGAAAATGAGATTACCTACTCATGGCAAGGGCATGAACCCGATGCAGCAGTGACTAGAGTACTGGATGTGATAGCGCAGACCGAGCATTTGCGTTGGATGGCATCCCATGAGATTTTGGGTTACCGCGACTTTGGTGGCCTCAACGATAAGGATGAGGCGCGTCTGCTGCATGGTTGCCTCAAGCCTTGGAGCGAGTTGACGACTCCGGTCAAGAGCTATGACTACAATGTCGTGGATGTCTCTCTGGGCATCATTTGATGGTGATATTTAACTGGACGACCGATATGAAAGAGATGAAAAGGATATTATGGCTTTCACTCACTTTGCTGGTGGCGTTATGTGCCACGGCACAGACTCAGCAAGGTTATGTCAAGACCAAGGGTCGTAAGGGTAGCGACGGCACTGTCATCGCGGGCAAGCGCATCGCTGGCGCAACGGTACAAGTCAAGGGACGCAACGCGGTGATTACCCAGGCTAACGGTGTCTTCTCGTTCCCGATACCGGCCAACAAGTTCTATATCCAGAGTGTCAAAAAGCAGGGATATGTCTTGAACGACCCGGAAATGCTTACCAAGCAATATGTCTTCTCCTCCAACCCGCTCATCTTGGTGATGGAGACTCCCGAGCAGAAGACCGACGACAAATTGGCGTCAGAGCGCAAGATCCGTCGCACCCTGCAACGCCGGCTGCAGCAGCGTGAGGACGAGATCGAAGACCTCAAGGAACAGAATAAAATCACTCGTGAGCAGTATCAGCAGGCACTCCAGCAACTTTATGCCGAACAGGAGACCAACGAGAAACTCATCAGCGAGATGGCCGAGCGATATTCCCAGATTGACTACGACCTGCTCGACGAGTTCAACACGCGCATCAGCGACTGCATCCTCGAGGGACGACTCGCCGAGGCCGACTCGTTGCTGCGCTCCAAGGGTGACATCAACGACCGTATCAACGCCGTTCACCAGGCCGAAGCCATCGAGGCGGCCGAGGCAGCCGAGATTGCCGAGCGTCAGCAGCGTCTCGATGAGAGCAAGGCGGGTACCCAGGCTTCAAAGGACGATATCGCACAGGACTGTTTCCACTTCTATGAGAAATTCAAACTGGAACACAACAACGACTCGGCGGCCTATTACTTGGCACAGCGCGTGAGGTTGGATTCCACCAATGTGGCGTGGCTGAGCGATGCCGGTGACTTTGCTGGTGATTACCTGGCCGATTATCCCATGGCGTTGGACTATTACAGTCGTGCACTCGCCCATGCTGTCGAGCAATTGGGACCTGATGCCGAGGTGGTGGTAAAACTCTATAACAGCATTGGTATGATTTGCCGCAAACAGGGCAGATTTGACTTGGCGAACGACTATTACCGCAAGGCATTGGCCATCTGCGACAAGTCGCTGGGTGATGACAATGCGTTGACCGCCATGACCCACAACAACATCGGTCGTTTGATGTATGCCCAGGGTAATGTTTCTCAGGCACGAGAGCATTATCTCAATGCGTTGGCCGTTCAGGAAAAGTTGCTCGGCGTTGAGCATCCCGTCACAGCCACGCTATATGACAATTTGGGTGCGATTGATTTCTCACTGGGTAACCTTGACGCAGCGATGGAGAATTTCAACAAGGCACTGGCCATCCGTGAGAAGGTACTTGATGCCGATCATCCCGATCTGGCCATGTCCTATAGCAATATAGGCTCTGTCTATAATGACAAGGGCGACAACACCCGTGCGCTGGAGTACTTCAACCGCGCACTCGGTATCCGTCAGCAAGCCTTGGGCGAAAACCATCCCGATGTGGCTTCGACGCTCAACAACATCGGTATGGCATCTTTGCGCCTGTCCGATGCCGACAAGGCGCTGGATTCCTTCACACGCTCGTTGGCCATCACCGAGAAAACACTGGGCAGCGAGCATCCCGATGTGGCGATCTGCTATAATAATATCGGCATGGTCTATGAGCATCGGCAGGATTTCAGCAAGGCGCTGGAATGGTACGGCAAGTCACTTCAGGTGAAGAAGAAATCGCTGGGCGACAACCATCCGTCAACCATCAACACCTTGGAGAATATGGGCGCGATTTATCTTGCCCAAAAGGATTATGCCAATGCCCAGGAATATTACTCGCACGCCCTCACTGCTCGAGAAACCGCCCACAGCGACGATAAACTGGGTCTGGCTGACTCCTATGACAAAATGGGCTCGTTGCTCTATCGTCGTGGTGACTTTGACCAGTCTTTGCAATATCTGCTCAAGGGTGCCGCCATTCGTGAGCAGGTACAAGGCATTAGCCATCCTGCCATCGCGATAACCTACCAGAGCATGGCCAGCGCCTATGGCAAGCTGGCTGACTATGCCAAGGCCATCGACTACTACCAGAAGGCCTTGAACATTGTGGCACCGCTCAAGGGTGAGGGTAGTACCGAGGTCTCTAACATGAAGAAGAACATTCTCATGAACCAGTATCTGCTCGCCCTCTCTAAAGGCAAACTCAAGGGATTCCTCCCCGACCACTGCTTCATCGGAACGGTCAACCGCGGTGACAATCCTGCTTCGGCACAGGGCATGTCTGGTGAGTATGTTCTGCTGGAGTTCGCCGACTGGAATCAGGACAGCGATGTCTCGCTGTTTGCCAGGGCCGATGAGATGAGACAGTCGCCCAAGGACATCGTCGTGATGAAGGATGGGGTCGTCTCGCGCCATCATTTTGAGAGCAAACTGGGCATATCTTTCAGCGTGAAGCAAATCACCAAAGAAGAGAAACAACAAATCAATCAAGCATACAAGCAATGGAAGGAACAGGAAAATCAATGAACAACGAACAGTTCAACGGACAAGAGTTCAAATATTTTGCCTTCATCAGTTACAACCGCAAGGACACTGAGTGGGGCAAACGCATCCAGCGCAAGTTGGAGAACTACCGCATGCCGGCGACCATGTGCACCGAGCGCGGTTGGGCAAGAAAACCCATCAAGCCGATCTTCTTTGCGCCGACCGATATCCAGCCCGGTGGTCTGGACGATGAACTCAAGGAGCGCCTGCGTGCATCAAGGAACCTGATTGTGATCGGTTCACCCAATTCGGCAAAATCCGATTGGGTTGGCAAGGAAATTGAATTTTTCCACAGCCTGGGGCGAGCCGACAATATTCATTATTTCATTGTCGATGGTGTTCCCCACAGCAATGACCCCGACACCGAGTGCTTCCATCCCGTCATCGAAAAGCTGGGCATGCCCGAGATCCTGGGTGCTAACATCCACGAGAAGATTTACCGCATGCCATGGCTCAACAAGGAACGCGCCTATGTGCAGTTGGTCTCCAAATTGCTGGGCGTCGAGTTCGATACCATCTGGCAGCGCCACAAACGCCAACTCATCAGGAAAATCATCGCATGGACCCTGGCAGCGATAGCCGTCCTGGCAGCGTTAGCTTGGGTATGGGTTTCCAACCAGCCCTTCGATGCCCGGGTGAACTTGAACGAGGCTTCGGTCCATAACGACCAGTTGCCGCCCTTGAGCAACGCCGTTGTCACTGTGACGCTCGACAATGAGACCAAGAGCGACACCATCGAGGCGATAGGCCAGAACGGTGTGTTCAACAACATCCCGCATCGTTTCTTGAACCAGGACGTGAAAGTGACATTTGCCTGTGCCGACTTCCTCCCCCTCGACACCACATTGATGCTTACCCGTGACCTCACCTTGAACGTTCATCGTGACCCCACGGTCTATGGCAATGTCCACTTTGGCCTCTGGAATCCGGCAACCGAGAGTTTCATCCCCAACACCATGGTCGAGGTGGCAGGGCAGTCGGTGCGTTCCGACAAGGATGGACAGGTCAAACTCGTTGTCCCGCTGGCCGAACAAAAAAAGCAGTATCAGGTAAAAGCTCCCTTCCCCCTCTACAACGACATCATCACGATGCCGTGTGGCGAGAATGATGTAGTTGAAAAACTTTAAAGTGTTTTGAACGATGAATACCCAAAAAGACTATATCCCTCAGCCGGCCGACTGCAGTGACATCACGCTGCCCGACGAACTGCAGCAGCTTGTCGAGAAGATTGCCAAGAACGTGCACGAGGTGTGGGCCCAATCAAGGTTGTCCCAGGGCTGGGTTTACGGCCCGGAGCGCAGCGACGTCCTCAAGACGCATCCCTGCCTGGTCCCCTACGAAGACCTCCCAGATGTCGAAAAACAGTATGACCGTGACACTGCTGTGGGCACGCTCAAACTCATCATGAAACTGGGCTTCAAGATCTCCAAGTGATATCTGCCCATCTCCCTGACGGCGAGAACACAAAATAACGAGGTTGCCATCATAGCAACCTCGTTATTTTTAGTCAGTCAGTGAAATCTCATTTCACGACCTTCTCGGCGCTGCTCGTGCCATCGCTATAAGTCGTCACCACGATGGTCACGCCCTCGGGCTGCTGGATCTCCTGACCCACGACGTTGAAGTAGCGTTTGCCCACGATGACCTTGCCATTCGTCAGTTCGCTGATGCCGGTAACTACAGGATCAATAGTGAACTCGTGATCAACGATCTCGCTGGGCTCCTTGTTCTCGGCCTTGGCATATGCCTCTACCTTGTAGGTGCCCTCACCGCTGAAGTTCAACTCGCCAGCATACACCTCCCAATTCGAAGTCTCGCCGTCGGGGTAATGCACACGATAATAAATGGTGCTCGGCTCACTCGGCGTGATCTCAACAACATAGCCTCCCTCATTGCCGGCGTGGCCGTTGATGGCAGGCTCGCTCGTTGTCTGGGGTTCATCGCCCTCCAGCGTGTAAACGATGTTGGCCTCAATGGCGCCAGTGCTTGTGATTCTATCATAGGCATATATGCCCCAGACATTGTAGTTGTCGGGATAAGGATCGTCCAAGTTGGCCACTGTGTTGTGCAGACTGATTGTGTTCCCGTTAATATCGTACACTATTTTCTCGAAGTTGTACTGAGGATTTACATATAAGTAGTCATAGGGCGGTGTCCCGTCATTGGGTGTCACTGTCTTTATATAGCAGTTGCCAAAGTACATGCTGACAGGATTAAGGCCATAATCATGGAGATACTGCTGAGTGAAAACCCAGATCTCATTACCTTCTTCATTCAGCGTTCCTATTACCCATGAGTTATACTTCATCGACAAGAACGGGTCTTTCAGGTAAACGGTCTTGCCATCGTCGCCGAACACAATCTGACCTTGATCTGTCAGCGACTCGTTGCTGAATGTCGAGCCATATTCCTTGCTGTCGTACGAGAAGTGGATGCAATCGCTGGTGCGAGTATAGGTCTTCAACTCTCCTTCAGGCTGCCAATCAATGACATAAGGCGTGCAATCCACTTCGGTGCCCCACTCGAGATAGCCAGTCCATTCACCTGCTTCTCCTTCTTCATCTGCCCAAACAAGGCCCAATCCGGTTGCGTCATACGATACCTCGTCTTGAGCTTCAATCGCAACAGGACCACTCGTGCCCTCAAGAATGATTGTGGTACCGTCAACGCTGTAGTGGGCGTAGTTTACATCAGTACGCGGGGTGAAAGTCGTGCTTTGGGTTACTGCATCATAGTGGATGCTTCCCCACACCAGGATCGCATTAGCCTTCGAGAACGATCCGTCGCGTTTGCGCACCCACACCTTCTGTCCCAGATCCACCTCATAGCCTCCTTCTTGATCTCCAATGCAGGATACCCAGTAATCACCCAGTGCCTGATCTGAACCGTAAACGATGTTTTTGATGAATCCAAGGTTTCCTCCATCCCATGTGACAATTTCAATCGCTCCGTCTTGAGGTACCATATAGGTATGGGTCACTGGGTTCACCGCGCTACCATGATTGGTGCGATGAAAAACCTGATAAGTGTCGCCGAAAACCGAGTCGGTCGATAGTCGCGACGGTGCTCCGGACTTCACGCCCGCCAGTGCCGTGAAGGCAACTGTCAACAACATTAAGAGTAATGATAATTTCTTCATAATTGTAATGATTTAATTATTAGTGATTTATATGTAATGATATTTCTTGATATAGATTCAAATCACAAAAATACGCATTTTCATCGATATAAAAAAGAGGTGACCCGGTTTTTTTGCATCAGCATTTTTCCTAGTCAATCCAAATCCCATCGCTTTCCCATCTTTGTCATGTAGTGCGAGCCCCTGACTCGTAAAACCGCCCACCTGGTCACCTGTGCCGCCACTCCCGTGGCGGCCCCTGACTCATCCTCCCAAAAAAATATTTGCTTTATTTTCCCTTCCGCAGGGCGGTTAAAGTTACAGATGGGCCTCCGTCCACATTGTTGACAAATAAAAACAAGCGGCTGAATTTCAGCCGCTTGTTTCATCTCTCGTGGAGCATAGCGCTTTCTGGAACTGTATGGTCCGACACACATGGAGTCGTTAATGTATGGACTGTCAGTTACTTAGATTGAGCGATCGATTCTCGACATATCAATAAAAACCCTGTTATCCCGTAAAAGGGGGGAATCAATGTACCCCCCAAAAAAGCAACCTTGCGTACCGGGGCAACCCCGCGTTTCTTCTTACTCAAAGTCATACGAATTTGATGCGCACGTCATCGATGGGAACCTGTCGGATGAAGTGGTCGGCATAATGGCGTTATCGTGTCATAAGATGTCTTGTGATGTCTTATTGTATCGCGCTAATTTATTGTTACTCAATAATTTGCGTATTAATTTGAGGCATTGTAATTTTGCAGAAAATAAAAAATTAAAGTTATTATGAAGGAGATTAAATTTAATTGCAGGACATTCCTGAACCATCGCGATCAAGTGGTGGTGCGCGTAAGGTGGAACAAAAAAAGGTCAGAGGTCGGTTTCTCTATCGGGTTGCATGCTGACCCTTCGAAGTGGAACGCCGACTCTCAGAGGCCTGTTCGTGGTTCGACGCATGTTATCGGCCAGAAGAGGACCCCGTCACGTGTCATTAACGACCGGATCGATGAGTTCCTTGTGGCTATCAATGAGTCCTTTGTCGAGTTCGGGCTCAAAGATGTTATGCCTGGACCAGACGAACTGCGTGAGCTCGTGAATCAAAAGGTGGGTCGGGTCGAGGACCTGGAAGAAGAACCACAGGTAAAGCCACTCAAGGAGATTTTTGACGATTTCCTTGCGTCTGGCAAAAAGGAACGCGATTGGACGAGCGCAGTGCACTACAAGTATGAGCAGGTGTGGAAACACTTGACTCAGTGTGATCCGACCGTTTCTCTTGAGACCCTTGACAAGGACAAGATGCTTGAACTCAAGGATTGGTATGTCAAGAACAATTACAAGAATCGCACAATCACCAAGCAGTTCAGGTTTTTGAAGTCGTTCCTTCGCTGGATGAAGGCCAACGGCTATCCTGTCCACGAGAGTGCAATTGACTGCCAGATTCATTTGACCGTAACCAAGAAAAATGTGACTTTTCTGACGTTCAAGGAGCTGATGCAGTTTTATCA
This sequence comes from Sodaliphilus sp., assembly GCA_036795635.1. Taxonomy (GTDB): domain Bacteria; phylum Bacteroidota; class Bacteroidia; order Bacteroidales; family Muribaculaceae; genus Sodaliphilus. The sequence continues at coordinate 14,529 of DAIREJ010000002.1, read as the reverse complement.
CTATAAGTTCGCGCCCGAGCATAAATATCTGGATAAGGCTCGCGACATGTTCTGCTTCATGGCGTTCACCTCGTTGCGCTATTCAGACCTTGCTCAGCTCAAAAGGGCCAATATCACCAGCCGTGGCATTGAACTCTATACCAAGAAGACCTCTACTCCAATAACGATACCGATAATTGATTATGCGCAGGAGATTATCGACAAGTACTCCAACTACAAGTCATCCGATGGTAGTCTATTCCCGGTGCCGTCTAGCCAGAAGTTGAATGACTATATCAAACTTGCGGCAGAGCAGGCCGGTATCGACAGGGAGGTCGTCAACACGTATTTTATCGGCACGAAACGCTACGATGAGGTCCATAAGTTTTACGAGATTATCGGCTGCCATGACGGACGTCGCACATTTGTGTGCTGCTCTTTGGCTTTTGGAATACCGCCTGCCGTTGTCATGTCATGCACTGGTCACAAGGACTATCAGAGCATGAAGCCCTACATTGAGGTGGGAAACGATACGCAGAAACTTGAACTCGGCAAGTGGAACGGTAAGGACACAAAGGTTGATATCATCGCTGCTCTTGAGGAACTTGATGCAGACAAACTTGAGCAGGTGTATGACTTCGTCAAGTCAATTGCCAGCTGATGCTAATATTTCAGGTTGTGAAAACTATAATTTATGAAATACGCAACGATTTGTTGCGTATTCTTTTGAAAATTGCCAAAAATAGGCTATTTTTGCGACCAAAACGCAAATATTTCGACATTATGGAGATATCAATTAAGAAAATCAAGGTTGGTGGAATCACCAATATTATGAGTGTTGAGATTCCCATGGAGAAGTTGACGGCTCTTGTTGCTCCAAACAATTATGGTAAGAGCAACTTCCTTGTTGCCATCGAGTTCGCCGTTCAGTTCATGGCGGCTCAAAGCGATACCAGGCTCAAGATGATGTCAACTCGTAATGTGATTCCCATCAATAAGTTAATGGAGGATGCTCCATTCTCGTTTGAGATTGAGGGCAGCGCTGGTGATATAGAGTTCGTGTATGGCTTTTCGTTCGAATGGGCCAGGACAAACGGTAAAGATCATGGTAGTAGGGTAGTGAGCGAGATCTTGAAATTGAAGCAAGCCTCTGAACTTAAGTACAAGGCCTATATCAAGCGTGAGGCTACTGAACTCGCGTATATCATTGCCACGCCTAAGGGACGCTGCAACAAAGAGGTTCTGGTTGATCGTGGCACCCTTGTCATGGATAAACTGTTGAATATGGATGGGCTGTTCTATCTGGACGTAGTGAAGGCTATAAGGTCGATGAACGTCAAGCGAGTAAATACCCTGGACAACCCGGATGGTATTTTCAGTTCACCATATCCTGCCTCGGGCTCTGGAGGGTACAGTGTTTCATTTCCCAAGCCTGATGAAATCGGCTTCTTCATCAACAGCCTCCGCCAACTTGATGTGGACAAGTATGAGTTGTTGAAGAACACCATCGTTGACCTGCTGCCCAACATTGAGGACTTTGAGCCGGTCCAGGTGGACTTGTCACCGAAGACAGATGTGCCATTCCAACTCTCAAATACATACTTTGATATCCGTGTCAAGGAACGCTACAACAACCAGTACACCAGCATTAACAATGTGTCAACCGGCAGCAAGAAAATCTTGTTTGTCTTGACCATGTCGTTGGCAGCCAGCCTCAACCATGTAGACCTGCTCATGTTCGAGGAATTGGAAAACTCTGTACATCCACGACTGTTGCAAAATCTGTTGCAGGTCGTTACCGAACTTGCGGGTAATACCAAGGTCATCACGACGAGTCATTCCCCCTATTTGGTCAAGTATCTGTCACCTCACAATATTCAGCTCGGCTTGCCCACACATTCTGGTGTTGCAGAATTCAAGGCCATCAAGCCCAGCAAGGTTAATAAGGTGTTGCGTCAGGCGTCAGCCGAGGAAGTATCCATCGGTGAATACTTGTTTGACATGATGCTTGATGCCGAGGCCGATGATGAGATGTTGAACGAGTATTTTGCGTGAAGATATGAAGAAGACAGGACCGAATAAGCCACATGTGGTAATCTTTGTTGAAGGCGACACCGATAAGATCTTCTTTGACCACCTCATTCAGTTCTATCGTGAGCATTCGACAACCGAGGTCGTCTCATGCGAAGTGAGGAACCTGCGCGGTGTCTCGCGCTACACCAATAAGATCGTTGGTAAACTCCAAAACGACATTTGCCCGAAAGCATTGAAGAAAGGCATGGCGGTGACAGCGGTTTGTTGCAGTTATGATACCGATGTGTTTGAGTATGCCGAGCGTCCCGTGGTTGACTGGAACAAGGTTGAGCGAGAAGTCAAGAAACTTGGAATCAGTGAGTTCTGCCACGTCATGGTAGAGCAGATGATGGAAGATTGGCTTCTGGATGACCTTGCAGGCATTTGTGCGTTCCTCAAATTGAAGAAGGCACCCATTCCGTTGGCAGGTGGAACTGGATACCAAAAGATGCAGACCCTCTTCAAGCGGGCCAACAAGCTCTATCTGAAAGGCAATAGCATAACACCAATGATGACCTCAATCGACATGAATGTGATTAGGCAACAGCGGCAGTCATCGTTAGCACGCCTGGAATCAATCCTTAATGTTACGATTTAGTCACCGTCAGATAACGCTCAGAACCCTTATAAACAAGAGAATAAACGCCCCTATATTTGGACCGCCGGTATAGCAATGAACACGCTGGCGGCATGAGGGGCAAAGACAATATATAACCCGATGGTATGGACTGGGCGGCGAAGAGTCACCAGCACCGCCATCACCAGGCGTTATCACCTGTCGGGGAGACCGTGCCCTCAAGACGGCATAATCAATCCGGCAGCGAGTCTGGAAGAGAAGTAACGAGGCTAACACCGAAGAGGTGCCGGTCTCGTCTTTTTTTTTCGTTTGTCTTGGAAAAGTGTAAGTTGTGGTCAGTTGCTAACGACAACGGCGATAATTGATGATAGAAATTGGCGATTATTGAAAAAAATATTATTTTTGCGAAATTATAAGCTATCGTATGAAAAACCTTGACCGACACAAAGACTTAAACCGATATGGACCGACAACTGTTAGTTTTTAATTCTAGGGACGAGATGCTGCGTATTGATGTGTCTCGTATCGTCTATTTTGAGGCCGATGGCAATTACACCTATATTGTCACCTGCAACAAACTCAAGAGTGCTGTGTGCATGAATCTGGGGCAGATGGAGGATGTGTTGGCTCAGCGGTTGAAAGAGAAGAAGAGCATCTTTGCTCGCATTGGCAAGAAGTTCATCGTCAACCTGGGATATGTGTACAAGATCAATCCGCTCAAGAAGCAGTTGGTCTTGACAGACTTTAATAATTTTGTTTATCAACTGGATGTTTCCAAAGAAGCGCTCAAGACGCTGAAGGAAATCATGGTTCAAATTAAGATATAGCGTATGGATTTGATTATAGGTAGAGACGCAAACACTAATCGACTGAGAGTGGTAAAAGGTACACAGGTGATGCTCATTGGTTCCCCTGCAAGTGTTCCTATGGATGTGAGTCGCCAACATTGCCAACTTAGGGTTATTGACAAAGATACATTTATCATCACAAACATTAAGGCGGCCAATGTGACTTGGGTGAACGGGGTTGAAGTTCAGTCCAAACAAATTACCCTGGCTGACAAGGTGCAACTAGGAGCTAGCAAGTATGCTTTGCCGTTGGCCGAAATTGCAGGTAAGGTCGTGCCTACTATTGTGGATATCACACCATTAAAGGTAGTTTGGGAGAATTATAAAAATGGTATAAAAGACATTAAGAAAAGACAGCAACGAAACAACCTGATTGCTAGTTCATATATCGGTCTCTCGATATTAGGTGGTTTGTTGACTTTTTTGATTCCATCAGAATTGCAGGAGTCTGTTAAGGGTATTATCGGCTTCTTTGCTGCATTGCTTTTTGCATATGGCTTTTATAAGCGTGCAACTTTTAAGGGTGACGACGAGCAGGAGAAGCTGATTCAAAAATTACATGATGAATATGTTTGCCCTAATTGTAATTATTTTTTTGAAAAAGGTTATGATATATTGAGTAAAAATTTCACTTGTTGCCCAGGTTGTAAAGCTCAATTCAAGAAATAAATTCAAATAACCATATGAATGAACTAAAGCAAGGGACTCCGTTACAAGGCGGTAAATATATCATTAAGCGAATGCTTGGGCAAGGTGGTTTCGGTATCACCTATCTTGCAGAGCAGGTATCGCTTGGACGTGAGGTGGCTATCAAGGAATTCTTCATGAAGGACAACTGTGTTCGTGATACGAAGTCATGTAACGTATTAGTACCGACAACAGGTAGTGCTGCCCAAGTAAAGCAGTATCGCAGGAAGTTTCAGAAAGAAGCGAGAATGCTTGCTGGCTTCATCCATCCGAACATTGTGAGTGTGATTGATGTGTTTGAGGAGAATGGAACGGTGTATTACTCAATGCCATATTATGCTGGCGGATCATTGAAAGAGATGGTAACGTCAACGGGGAAACTGACAGAGGACAAGGCTATGGAATATGTACGAAAGATTGCATTGGCATTGAAATATATGCATCAGGACAAGCATGTATGCCACTTTGATGTGAAACCAGACAACATTTTATTTGATATCAATGGCAATCCTGTATTAATAGATTTCGGTATCAGTAAGAATTACGATGATGATGGGAATCAAACTAGCAGTACACCCGTTGGTATCAGCGAAGGATACGCTCCTATCGAACAGTATCAGCAGATGGTTGAAGAGTTTTCCCCTGCTTCTGATGTTTATGCCCTTGGTGCGACCTTATTTTATATGATTACCGGCACTAAACCTCCAACAGTTATTTCTAGAATTAGTGGTGAAGAACTTAACTTTGGGAAGGTTAAGTCTTCTCCGATATGCGAACTGATTGAGCGTGCTATGATTATAGGTGTTAAGAAACGTCCAAGTGATGTTGATTTGTTTATGAATTATTCTTCACGTATGCTCTCGGATTCTGCATTAAATGAAGATCGTGTTCATGAAGATAAATATGAGGACAATGTGATCTCGGGTAATGAACCCAATCAAAAAAGAGAAGTAAATCCAATAATTCAAAAACAGCGTGAAAATATGGTTTTTGTAAAAGGAGGTACTTTTACAATGGGGTGTTCGAGTCTTTTTGGTTTGATTACAGGCGACAGAACCCCACACGAAGTCACATTATCATCATTTTATATATGTAAGTATCAGGTAACAATTGAATTGTGGAAGGCCGTAATGGGCGATTATTTTAAAAACTTCAAAGGAGAAGAGTTCAAAGGAGATTTACGGCGTCCTGTGGAGCAAATGTCATGGGAATATAAAATGAACATAATTTATGACTTTATTATGAGGCTTAACGAATTGACAAACTGCCAGTTCCGCCTTCCGACAGAAGCTGAATGGGAATATGCGGCTCTAGGTGGTAATAAATCTCGAGGTTACAAATATCCTGGTAGTAACCAAATCAAAAATGTAGCATGGTATGAAAAAAATTCAGGAGGATGCAGCCACCCTGTTGGTATGAAAGCCCCTAATGAATTAGGCTTATACGATATGTGCGGCAATGTTCAAGAATTATGTAGTGACTATTGGGAACCATTTAATGCATCGCCAGCAATTAATCCTAAAGGTCCGAAATATTCTTATAGTGGTGGAAATTATCTTGTAATCCGAGGTGGAGATTGGCATGAGCCTGCTTTTACCTGTACAACAAAGGTTCATCATTATGACCGAAGAGGTTTTGGAGGGTATCATATTGGGTTGCGACTTGCAATGGATTATATAGAATAATAAAATGCGGTTTATATGTACGGATTGGAATTCATTTCATACATTAATCGGGGTGTTTCATCCAGAAAGGTGTAAAATATTTGGCACAGGGACGATATGGTTGTTAAATTTGCACCATCAAATCATTAACAATTAAAACGACAGAACTATGAACAACGACGAAACGATTTATGATGGACAGAACGCTATGGGTCAGGTGACCAATCAAGCGCAGGACGGCACCAAGAAATCTAAAGGTGGCCTCTGGAAGGCTCTTGCCATCGGTGGTGTAAGTGGCATTCTGCTTGGAGCATCTAAAGAGGCAATCAAGGACTATTACAGCCAACATGTCCAGGACAAGATGGATGAAATCATGAACGATACCCCAGAAAGCAGTTCTGAGGCTTCTTCACACGCTAGCCCTGATGATATGTCATTTGCTGATGCATTTGCTGCAACTCGTGCAGAACTTGGACCTGGCCACACTTTTACATGGCATGGCGCAGTGTTCAGCACCTATACTGCCGATGAGTGGGCAGCCATGAACGAGCCCCAGCATGAACAGCATGTTGCTCAGGCTCATCCTGATTATGCAGCCAGTCAGGTGAATTCTGATGTTCTCGTAGCCCAGGATGCTGCTGCAGATCAGCCCGACGTTCGTGTCACAGGCTACAGCGAATATCAAGGGCACCTTGTTGTCGGTCTGGATGTGGATGGTGATCAAGCTGCAGATTTCGCTATTGTGGACGCTGACGATTCTCAAGATTTGTCACGCCCTGATGTGGTCGTAGACTCGCAGGGCAACGCAGCCACTGTGGGAGAGATTGAAGACTACTACGCTATGGAAGGACAGTCAGCCGAGGGTGACATGGTATCTCAACCCCCACAGGCTGATGATGTTCCTGATGATCAGTCCGATGTTCGCATAGTTGGCTATGGCGAGGTTGAAGGGCACTTAGTTGCCGGTCTTGACGTGACTGGTGACAATGCAGCCGATGTGGCTATTATCGATGTGGATGACTCCCACAACGTGACCCGTCCTGATGTCATTGTTGATACTGAGGGCAATATGGCAACCGTAGGCGACGTAGTGGACTACTATGCAGCTGAGGAGCAGGCTCAAGCGCAGGCCGGAGGCACATATACGCAGGCTCCAAGTTCCGATATGCCAGACACGATGCCTGATGAAATGCCTGATGAAATGCCCGATTATGGTACTGATGGCCCCCTGATTGAGATTTGATATGGAACATCAAACGGTAGAAATCATATGCCCTCAATGCCATGTGAGGCTCAGCGTCACCAACTCTAAGGACGAGGAGGTCAAGCGCATCAAATGCCCGAATTGTAGCAAGCAGATTGATATCCGCTTTAAACGCCCCGTACGTGAAGACGGAGCGACAGTGCTAGGCGGAATACCCACAGGTGGTGAAACACAGTTGGGTCCTGTTTCTGTGAGCCGGAAAAAGGCATATTTGGAACTCAACGGTGTTAGGTATAATCTGGAAATTGGGCGCAATACCATCGGACGCAAGGCGAAAACTTCCAGCGCCGATGTCCAGCTCGACACGACTGACCTCTACATGAGCCGACAACACGCTATCATCAATGTGCGCCGTTTACCCGATGGCAGCATCAAGTCGGACATTGCTAACGACCAGAACAAAAACGCCACCCTGGTTAACGGCATAGAAATCATGCCCAACGACATCCTGGTTCTACAAGAAGGCGCCACCATCAAAATGGGTCACACGACAGTGACGTTTCATTATTCTGAGAACTGATTATTCATTGTCAAGAATGAAAAGGACAATATATACTCTGCTTGTTATGCTGCTGGTTTGCAGCATTGTTGCTATGGGGCAGATTAAGCCGATAAAGCGACAAAACTCGACCACTCCCAAGACCGAGAAGACACAAAAAAAGAGCACAACAAAAAAAGGCAAAAAATCTACAGGCTCATCAACTCGTCATAATTTACCTGCTGTCGTTCGGCAAATGATAGCTGACATGGTTTATGTCCAAGGAGGCACATTTATGATGGGAGGCACAAGTGAACAAGGGAAGGATGTATATGAAAGCGAAACACCAGCCCATCAAGTAACTTTATCTAGTTTTTATATATGCAAGTATGAGGTTACTCAAGAACTGTGGGATGCCGTTATGAGTGTGGAGAACCCAAGCTATTTTTGGGGAACCTCACGCCTTCCTGTGGATCAGGTTTCATGGGACGAATGTGATGAGTTCATTGAAGCACTGAATAAATTGACCGGAAAAAGATTTCGACTCCCTACTGAGGCGGAGTGGGAATTTGCAGCACGTGGGGGTAATAAGAGTAAGCGATATAAGTATTCTGGGAGCAATAACCTTGATGATGTTGCTTGGTACAAGAGTAACAGTGGAGAAGCGACACACCCTGTTGGCACAAAAGCACCAAATGAATTGGGACTATACGATATGAGCGGTAATGTCTTAGAATGGTGTGATGACTGGTATGGGCCATATGGTCATGGGTCTGAAAAAGATCCAACTGGTCCACTTGATGGTGATTATTGTGTAATTAGAGGTGGTGGCTGGAATTCTGGCGCCGTTAGCTGTCGAGTATCGAATCGAGTTCTTTACCCAACAGAATGGTCAAATGAATATGGCTTTCGCTTAGCATTATGATGAGTTTGTCTTTTGGTCATTTGTAAAAACGATATCTATTATGATTATCAAACTATATACACCGTTAGCTATCCATGAGCTTGGGAAGCGTGACAATCAGGAGGACTTCATCTATCCCGCTATGGGTGATGCCCGTCACGAGGACTGCCTGTTTATCGTTTGTGATGGCATGGGCGGCCACGAGCATGGTGAGGTTGCTAGTAGCACGTTTGCTAATGCTCTCGCTCGGTTCTTTGAAGGACGTGTCTCGCCCGATGTCGTTCTCGCCGATCAAACACTAATAGATGGTATTGAGTTTGCCTATTGTCAACTTGACACAGTTGATGATGGCAACTTGAAAAAGATGGGCACAACGCTCACACTGCTCTATTTCCATCGTGGTGGCGTGACGGCAGCGCATATCGGCGATAGTCGCATTTACCACATCCGTCCAGGCAAGGGACTGCTCTATGTGAGTCGTGACCATTCATTGGTGTTCGACCTGTTCCAGAGCGGAGAGATTACGTACGATGAAATGCGTACCCATTCCAGCAAGAACGTTATCACACGTGCTGTCCAGCCAGGCAAGGAGAACCGCGTACAACCTGACATCATCCACATCACCGACGTTCAGCCTGGCGACTACTTCTACATGTGCAGTGATGGCATGCTTGAACAGATGGAAGATGATGAACTGGTACAACTACTCTCTGCCAAGGGCAATGATGAGAAAAAGCGCCAACAACTTATTGCTGCAACCGCTGATAATAGCGACAACCATAGTGCCTACCTCATCCATATTGAATCCGCAACCCGTGAGGACAGTGATACAGCCCTGGCTGTTGCCAATGAGGAAATGACATCTCGATGCAATGCCCTCAACATCATGCCTGTCAATGCGAGGCAGAGTCATGAAGAGGATGTGAAGATGGTGCCTCCACCATATCTGCCTAGAGAGAATGAGCCCGAGAATCCTATCAGACACTCCAACCTTCGAAAATGGCTGCCATTGTTACTGATAGCCGCTCTAGTAGTTGGGGCTTGGATTTGGCACAACAATAGGCAACAAGGAAGTACTCCTGCTATACAAAAAGTTAGCGATACAATAGTGAAAGAGGATACGCGCTCTGGTATTCCCACTATAACTCGTTCAACTCAGCATTCACATGATTCGAGCGAGAATAAGGATGCGATTAAGGTTCAGCCCGATAAATCCAAATCAATCCCGACATCAGATAAACGTCGTGCCCAGCCTGCAGACACACCAAAAATGAAAATTGACCCTAAGGTGAAGAAGATTCTCCCAAAACAAAAGGCACCAACTGACACACTAACCCACTAACCTATTATAAAACCGAAAAAGACCTACAGAATCACAATGGCTAACCTCGATAACATCAACATAGAGTCAATGCTCAAGACGGGCACTATCTTGCGTGGCACCTATCGCATAGATGGTCACCTGTCAAGTGGTAGTTTTGGTAACACCTATGTGGCGACCCATATATATCTGAATGAAAAGTATGCCATCAAAGAGTTTTTCATGAATGGTGTTACTCAACGTGCAACAGATACAAATTGCGTTGAAGTCAGCAATCAGGCCAATCTTGACGAGTTCAATCAACAACTTGAGAAGTTCAAGAAAGAGGCCAGGCGTTTGCGCAGTTTACACGATGACCATATAGTGCGTGTACATGACCTGTTTGAGGAAAACGGTACAGCCTACTATGTCATGGACTACGTTGATGGCGAGGATCTAAGGAAAAGACTGGAGCGAACCCAGCATCCTCTTAGCGAATCAGAGGTGAACACCATTTTAGACCAGACATTGTCCGCTTTGAGCAAAGTACATGATCAAGGCATTTGGCACTTGGACCTCAAGCCGGCCAACATTATGGTTGACAGCAAGGGTTATGTTAAACTGGTTGACTTCGGAGCCAGCAAACAGTCTGAGAACAAGAAAGGCGATGCTTCTTCTACTGCTGTGGCATTCACCAACGGCTATGCCCCCATCGAACAAATGGAGAGGAGCAGCGATAAATTTGGCCCTTGGACGGATTTCTATGCATTGGGAGCTACACTATACAATCTGCTCACCAATAAGAAGCCTCCAATGCCCAGTGACATCAATAATGACCATACACCAGACAAGAGGTCGGCATTATCTTTGCCAAGTGAAGTGAGCCATAAGATGCGAGATCTAATCTTGTGGTTGATGAAGCCTAACCACAAGGAGAGACCCCAGTC
>DAIREJ010000002.1:3435-3798 GCA_036795635.1 Sodaliphilus sp. | reverse complement strand
ATTGCTGCCTGCAACAACAACTGCGCCTTCGGCTAAGAATAGATTTCACTCAACGTGGAAATTATTATTAGGTCTATTGACAGGTGTATTGCTTTCTACCATTTGTTTCTTCTGTTTTTATTCTCATTTCATTCATGACAAAGTAAATCGTATGCCCGTTCCTAATGGAACTTATACAGGTTCAATCATTAGGGGGACAAGCATTCGCGATGGTGAGGGCTATTTTGTTAATAAAGATGGTGAAAGATATGAGGGCACTTGGGAAAAAGACAAGTTGGTATATGGTACGAGAATTAATAGTATTTCAGAGTATACTGGTCAATTTGATGAAGAACTAAGGAATCATGGATTCGGAATCATTAA
>DAIREJ010000002.1:0-3425 GCA_036795635.1 Sodaliphilus sp. | reverse complement strand
CATAAGTAACAAATCAAATCGAGGCTTGCAGGACTCGACAATCATTGTTTCTTATATTGGCAATTGGTACAAGGACAAAAAACATGGATTGGGCCGAGCTATCAAGAAAGATGGCAGCATGGAGTTTGGAGAATACAAAGATGGAATCTTTCAACCAACAACAGGTGCTAGTTATAAGGTTGGAGAAAGGGTTTATGGCATTGATGCTTCTCGCCACCAGGCAGATATTGACTGGGATAATCTTGCTTTGTACTGTGACGCCAATGGCAATGTGAGAAATGTTGATAATGAGAATAAAAAATACATGCAACCTGTCTTCTTCGTTTATCTTAAAGCGACAGAAGGCGATTCATTGAAAGATTGGACATATAAGAATCGCAAGAAAGAAGCACAGGATCATTGCATTGTGAGCGGTGCTTACCACTATCTCCGCTTGGGGATTGATGTTAAAGCTCAAGTTAAAAACTTCTTAGAGACAGTCAGTTGGTGTGAAGGAGACTTGCCACCTGCTCTTGATGTTGAAGATGAGGATGACATTAGAAAATATGGTGTAGATAAATTGCAGGAGACGGTTCTTTATTGGCTAGAAGCAATAGAAGAAAAAATGGGTGTTCGTCCCATAATCTATACTCGCGATTTTATTTTGAATGAGTACTTAGATTCGCCAAAATTCAAAGAATACAAGTTCTGGATTGCAAGATATGGCAATAGTCCCTCTTATTCTGATTGGCAGTTTTGGCAAAAATCTGATGCTGTAAGAATGAAAGGTCATAATGGACCTATTGATGTTAATCAATTTGCGGGTAATTATGATGCTTTTAAAAGTTATATAGATGACTTGGGCAACAAGGCTCAAAAGCACTGAAAGATAAAAACGCGTTTATAAGCAATGGCTAATCGATCAAATATCAATCTGGAGTCCATGCTTAGGACCGGTACGATCCTGCATGGAACATATCGCATAGAGAGTTACCTGTCGAGTGGTGGCTTCGGCAATACGTATGTAGCAACCCATACCTTGTTTGGAACCAAACGAGCCATCAAGGAGTTTTTCATGAAGGGGGTTACTCAGCGCACCGGCAACACCAGCATGGTGAGCGTGAGTAACAGCGAGAATGTAGATGAGTTTACGCACCAACTCGAGAAGTTCAAGAAAGAGGCTCGTCGCCTGTTTGAACTGGACAACAAGAACATCGTCAAAGTGCATGACCTGTTCGAGGAGAATGGTACTGCCTACTATGTGATGGACTACATTGATGGCGAAGACCTGCGCCGATGGTTGGAACATGAGAAGCGTCCCATGACAGAAGACGAGGTGATGACGATCCTCCCCCAAGTGCTTCATGCACTCGAGGATGTTCACTCCAAAGGCATTTGGCATCTGGATCTCAAACCTGCCAACATCATGGTGGATGGCAACATGGCCGTCAAATTGATTGATTTCGGTGCCAGCAAACAGTTCGACAGTCAGCGTGGTGGCGTAACATCGTCGGCAGTAGCGTTTACCAATGGTTATGCTCCGTTCGAGCAGATGGAGAAAAACCACGAGAAATTTGGACCTTGGACTGACTTCTATGCACTGGGTGCAACGCTTTATAACCTGCTCACCAACAAAAAGCCACCATTGCCCAGCGACATCAACGACGACCACTCCGATGACAAGCACCTGGCCTTACCCATGCCATCCAGACTGAGTGCAAAACTTCGCAATCTAGTTCTTTGGCTGATGAAGACCAATCGTCAGGACCGGCCAAGCAGTGTAAAGGCTATCCAAGACTTTCTCAATAATGATGATAGTCTTGAAAAGACGAGCGGTATCGATGATGAAACTATCGTTGAGCAAAGCGATCATGCCAAAGCGCGTCAACACGCATCCAAGCCGACAAATAATCACCAAACAAATTCACCAGATCCTGTCTCCCAAGGCAAAAGCAAGAAAGGTATAGTCATAGGTGTCATCTCAGCCATCGTCATTGCCTTGATTATTTCTCAGTTGTTCGGTAAACGCAATGCCACCTCAGACGGAAATCTTGAAGCAGTCGACACTACAATGGTTGTCGAAGAACCCAGCACCTTGAGTGATGTGAAATTATCTATTCCGCTGGGTACTTGCACCTATACTGGTGAAGTAAATGCTGATGGGATGCCAAATGGTCAAGGAATTGCTGTGTTCAATAATGGAGACAAACTCGTTGGCACTTTTGTCAACGGCTCTGTGTCTGGAGATGGAATCGAATATAACTTCTCCAACGGCGATAAGTTCTATGGCACCATTAAGAATGACCACCTGTCCAAGGGACGCTACACTGTTGGAGAGGACGGCTCCTACTTCGAAGGCACCTTTGAGAACGACCAGCCAGCCACTGGTCACTGGTATAGCAAGAATGGAGAGAAAATTGACTAAGATTAAAAATTCCTGAGATATGAAAAAAATAGCTTCAATATTATTTGCTGTTTTGTTATTTGGATGTGTTGTATCAGTTGCTCAAATCACAAACCCTAATGCACGAGCACCAAAGCAAAAGAGACATAAGCAAGAGCAAACAAAGAACAGTAATCAAAAGCATCAAGTAGAATCCAAGAATAGGAGTTCTAACAATGCAACTAGGTCAGATACGGTTGGTGTCATTACCAATGATGGATATGACGTCACTTTTGATTGTAATGTCAGTTATGCAAGTCTGTATATAGATGGTGTGTATCACGGAAAAGCAAATGGTGTGTATAGTTTAGCGTATGGCACTCATAGTATTTCAGTTGAGGCTGATGGATACAATTCATATAACAACGACATTTTTGTTACAACAATTCGTAATGTTGTGACTATTAAATTAAATAAAAAGAGCTACTCTTCTATCAATGGAATTAAAGGTTCATCAAGTTCTGGAATAGACTTTAGTTCGATGACTGCTGATCAAATACGTAATATGGGTGACAATTATGCAGATCATGAAGACTTTGTTAACGCAGCGCTGTGTTATCAAAAATTAGTTGATATGGGTGTACATAAAGCCAATGATTTGTTCACACTTTCTAACTATTATTTGGGTGTTGCCGCTTATTCTGGCAGTTCTTCTGCAATGGTTTCTGATGCGTTGAATAAATCTCAGAAGTATATTGATGAAGTTGACAAACTGGTACCTGGTAATATCCAGATTGTGAATCATAAAGCAAAGATTGCAAAGTTTCGTGAGGGTGATGTAAATAATGGTGCTGCATTAAATGCATATAATGAACTTCTTAGCATTCTTGACCAAAAATCCAATAAATCTGATTATGCTCGATACTTTATTTGCTCTTCCCGTTTCAAAATGGCTGAACTGCCTGCTGAGGTGGCTAAGGCCGTGGATACATTGGCTGTAGGCGAGATTTCCAAGCCCTTTATGATGATCAACGAACGTGGTAAGACGGTTTGTGCTTTTGTG
>DAIREJ010000001.1:37472-37885 GCA_036795635.1 Sodaliphilus sp. | reverse complement strand
AATGATCGGGGTTTCCACATTTTCCACCCCGTTCACATGTGCGTGTGTTTTTCACTGCGAAGTGGAAATTTGTGCAAAGCCACACATCTAGTGGAAAGGGTGGAAAGAGTGGAATTTGTGGAAAGACGCATATCTTGTGGAAAAGGTGAAATTGGTGAAAAACCAATCATTTTCGGAAAATAAACGCGAAAAAGTTGGCATTTTGCAAACTTTTTTTGAGAAAAAATTTGGATTTCGGGGTTTTCATGTTGTATCTTTGCCGCGGCAAGTCTCCGGTCGTTGGCCTATGCTGATGATAAGTGGCTCGCCTAGTAATCTTATATATTAACAATTTAAATATTTTATTTCCATGAAAAACAATGATTTAATCCTTGACGAGATTGGTCGTCAAGCAGAGCACTCCGAGGAGATTC
>DAIREJ010000001.1:37173-37462 GCA_036795635.1 Sodaliphilus sp. | reverse complement strand
GAAGCCTTACTTCATCGAACGCAGCGTTGAGTATCCCGAACCAGACTACCTCATCGAGATTGGCGGTGTGCCCACGATGCCCAAGGGTAACCTGGTGGCCGTGAGCGCCAAGTGGAAGAATGGCAAGACCTTCTTCTGCGACATCTTGACTGCCATCTTCATGGGTAGCGATCGTTTTGTCAATTGCCGCAGCCTGCAGGAGACTGGACGGGCGCTTTTTTTTGACACCGAGCAGTCAGACAGCGACACCCAGCGTGTCCAAAAGACCATCGATGCGATGACGCCCCCG
>DAIREJ010000001.1:3147-37163 GCA_036795635.1 Sodaliphilus sp. | reverse complement strand
GCATGCTTGATGCCGGCTGCCATTGACAGTGACTCGAATCCTTCCCGTTTTGATGTCATCAGCTATGCCGTGTCGCACGAGCATCCTGACTTGGTCGTCATCGACGGCATTGCCGACCTGATCTTCAACTACAATGACGTGTACGAGAGCCAGGACATCGTCAGCAAACTGGCGGCAATGGCCAACGAACACAAATGCTGCATCGTCGTGGTCATGCACCAGAACAAGGGTAGCATGGACAAGAACATGAAGGGCCACTTGGGCACCTTGCTTTATCAGAAGTGCAGCGACGTGTTCAACGTCGAGAAGCACGACACCGTGTTTGAGGTGAAACACAGCATCAGCCGCCACCGCAACTGCGGTGATATCTGCTTCAAACTCGATGATAATGCCGTGCCCATAGACGCTGCGATTGATCGCCAGCTGCAATTGGAGCAGAAGATACAGGAGGACAAGGCCAAGTTGCATGACAAGCTGGCTAAATGCTTTGAGGGTTTCGCTGTGCCTCTGCGTACCAGCGATGTGCTCAACCTGATACAGACCAAGCTGGGTGTTGGAAAGACCAGAGCCTATCAGTTGTTCAACAGCGCAAAGGAACAAGGGGTGCTGTCGAGCACCGATGGATATCATTATTCCCTTCAAGCGCTATAATCACACCTCGTTCGGCCGTTTTCCACATTTTCCACTCCGTTCACATGTGCGTGTGTTTTTCACTGCGGGGTGGAAATTTGTGGAAAGACACGTATATAGTGGAATGGGTGGAAAATGTGAAAAGAGTGAAAAAACGAAAACAATGGCAGTTGAACTCTAAAAATATGTTTTTCGTTGCTTGCCGTGAAGGAAAAATGCAGTATCTTCGCAGTTTGTAACAAAAAGTATGAGAGAAACAAGACGAAATATCGCTGTTTTGGGCAGCACGGGCTCAATCGGGCGTCAGACGCTTGATATCATTGCCGAGTACCCTGACCTGTTCAACGCATGGTTGCTGGTGGCACGCAGCAGCGCTGACTTGCTGATTGCCCAAGCGCGTCAGTTCCGCCCGCACATGGTCATCATTGCCGATGAGCAGTATTACGATTATGTGCGTGACGCATTGGAGGATACCGGCATCGAGGTGGCTACAGGCAGCACCGCTATCGCCCATGCTGTGACCATGCCCGAGATTGACACTGTGGTGACAGCAATGGTGGGTTACAGCGGCCTTGAATCGACGATTGCCGCCATTGGCGCCGGAAAACGCATCGCCCTTGCCAACAAGGAGACACTCGTTGTCGCTGGCGAACTTATTGAACGCCTGCTTCAGAACTCGGACAGCGTGCTCTACCCCGTTGACAGCGAACATGGTGCATTCTATCAGTGTCTGGTGGGCGAACGCACCGAGGACATTGACAAACTGCTGCTCACGGCTTCGGGCGGTCCCTTCCGCACCATGCCAAAGGAGGAATTGTCACGCGTCACAGCTGCTGACGCTCTCAAGCATCCCAACTGGTCAATGGGTGCCAAAATCACCATCGACTCGGCGACGATGATGAACAAGGGCTTTGAGATGATAGAGGCGCGATGGCTGTTTGGCGTGCAACCTCAAGACATTGAGATTCTTGTGCATCCGCAGAGCATCGTCCATTCGATGGTCGCCTTCAAAGACGGCTCGGTCAAGGCGCAACTGGGTTTGCCCGACATGCACCTGCCCATCCGTTATGCGCTGGGCTTGCCTGATCGCCGCTTGGCGAGCGACTGCCGCAAAATGACGCTCGAGGACATGGCAACATTGACATTTGAGCGACCTGATTTCGAGAAGTTCCCGCTGTTGAACACGGCCTATGCTGCCGCACACACGGGTGGAACCGCTCCTTGTGTGATGAACGCTGCCAATGAAATTGCTGTGGCGGCATTCCTTCAAGACAAGATCCGTTTTACCGACATTTATACCATCATTGACAAGACAATGGAACAGGCGCCGTTCATCGGGCGTCCGCGTTATGAAGACCTTGTGGACAGCAACAATGCTGCACGCGACTATGCCTCTCGCATTGTCGATGAACTTACAAGTAAAAGAAGAGATTAATTAAACAATGAGCACTACTTTTTGGATTAAAGCCCTTGAACTAATTCTTTCACTGGGTATCCTGGTGATGATACATGAATTTGGTCACTACTTCTTTGCCCGCATTTTCGGAGTATGGGTGGAGAAATTCTACCTTTTCTTCAATCCTTGGCTAACGATCGCCAAGTGGAAACCCGGCAAGTACCTGAAATGGTTCTCGCACGGCAACGAAATGGCAGTGGCTGGTGAGAATGACCCCAACGAGAACAAGAAATCATGGCGTGCCACCGAGTATGGCTTGGGTTGGCTGCCGTTGGGTGGCTATTGCGCCATCAGCGGCATGGTTGATGAATCGATGAACACCGAGGCCCTGAAAGAGCCCGCCAAACCCTACGAGTTCCGCAGCAAGCCGGCATGGCAGCGCTTGCTCATCATGTTGGGCGGCGTGATGTTCAACTTCCTGTTGGCTGTGGTCATCTATGCAGGCATCGCTTACAGCGTGGGCGAGAAATATGTCAGGTTTACCGACGCCACACAAGGTATGATGTTCTGCAACAGTGCCCATGAGATTGGTTTCCAAGATGGTGATATCCCCTTGAAAGCCGATGGTAAGATTCTTGACCATCCCAATGCCGAGAGCTTGCAAGACATGGTCACTGCCCATACCGTGACGGTACTTCGCAATGGTAAAGAGACCACAATCAATGTGCCTGCCGACTTCATCTTCCAGGTGAACAAGGATGCTGAGAACGGGCAGCCATTCATGGTTTACAGCATCCCTGTTGTGGTAAATCAGGTGCAACCCCGCATGGGTGGCGAGAAAGCCGGTCTGCAGAAAGGTGACCGCATGCTCGCTGTCAATGATGTTCCCACACCCGAAGTCATCGGCTTCTCGGAAGAACTGCAGAAGTATAAAGGCAAGAACGTGTCCATCACGTTCCTGCGTGACGGTAAGAAAATCACCGTCACCGATGTGCCCATCGACGACAAGGGAATGATCGGCATTGCCAAGGAATTGGATCCTGCCGAGATATTCAAACCCACGATTATCCGCTACAACCTGTTGCAATCAGTTCCCCGTGGCATTGAGATGGGTTGGACCAAGATGGTGAACTATGTGAAGCAGCTCAAACTCGTCTTCACTCCCGAAGGGGCCCAGAGCCTTGGTGGTTTCGGTACCATCGGCAGCATCTTCCCCGATACTTGGGACTGGCTTTCCTTCTGGAACATCACTGCATTCATCTCGGTTATTCTTGCCGTGATGAACGTGTTGCCCATTCCCGCCCTGGACGGTGGCCACGTGTTGTTCCTCCTGTATGAAATCATCACTCGCCGCAAACCCAGCCTGCAATTCATGGAGCGGGCCCAATATATTGGCATGGTGCTGCTGATCGCACTGCTATTGTTCGCAAACGGTAACGATATTTACAGATTCTTTTTCAAATGACCTATAAAACCGTAACGCTTAAGCGAGGCAAGGAGGATTCCTTGCGTCGGTTCCATCCCTGGGTATTCTCGGGTGCTATTGCAGCAGCCGATGACACCATCGAAGAAGGCGATCTGGTCTCGGTGTATACTCATGACGGCACACTCATCGGCAATGGTCATTCCCAAATCGGGAGTATTGCCGTGAGGATGCTTACCTTTGATGACACTGCCGTTGACGAGGCGTTCTACGAGAAGCGTCTTAGTGATGCTTATCGCATGCGTCAGGCCTTGGGACTCCAACGCGAGGATAACAACGCTTTCCGTCTGGTCCATGGCGAGGGCGATTTCCTGCCTGGTCTTGTGGTGGACATATATGGCCCGACTGCAGTCATGCAGGCCCACTCGCCTGGCATGCATTTCGCCCGTGACATTATTGCCAATGCTTTGACAAAGCTGCCTGGCGTGCACAATGTCTATTACAAGAGCGAGACCACCCTGCCCTACAAGGCTCACCTCGACCCGATGAACGATTACATCATCGGAAAAATGGAGACCGATGAGGCTCTGGAGAACGGCTTGCGTTTCCATGTCGATTGGCTAAAAGGCCAAAAGACCGGTTTCTTTGTTGACCAGCGGGAGAATCGCAGCCTGTTGGAGCGTTACAGCAAGGGCAAGCGTGTGTTGAACATGTTCTGCTACACAGGCGGCTTTTCGGTCTATGCCCTGCGAGGTGGCGCTACAATGGTGCATTCGGTAGATAGTTCTGCCAAGGCGGTTCGCCTGACTGATGATAATGTGGCGCTAAATTTCCCGCCCGAGGACGGTCGTCACAAGTCCTTTGCCGAGGATGCTTTCAAGTTCCTGGACAACATGGAGCCGAATGCCTATGACCTCATTATCCTTGACCCGCCCGCTTTTGCCAAGCACAAGAGCGCTTTGCGTAATGCATTGGTGGGTTATCGTCGCCTCAATGCTAAGGCATTAGAAAAAATGGCACCTGGTAGCATCCTGTTTACTTTCTCTTGTTCCCAGGCTGTGAACAAGGAGCAATTCCGACTTGCAGTGTTCAGTGCTGCAGCACAAACGCGTCGCAAGGTGCGCATCCTGCACCAGCTCACCCAGCCGGCCGACCATCCGATCAACATCTACCACCCTGAGGGTGAGTATCTCAAGGGCCTGGTCCTCTACATTGAATAAAGTCTGAAAGGACTTACTAAGATAGACTATTAACCAATTACAAACAGTTATAATAAACTAAAACAACATGAAGAAATTTATCATCCTTTTTGCTGCCGTGGCACTAATGGCCATGTCCGCTTGTAACGAGAAGCCGGCTAAAGAAAACGCTAATCAACCTGCTGTCGAGAAAGCCGATAAGAAACTCGACAAACTCGATCCTTCCAAAGCCAAAGCTGTGAATCTGGAAAAAGTAGGTCCCACCGAGGATGGCAAGGACCACGAAATTGCCCATTTCAAGACCAAGGAATATGATGTGAATGTGGTGAATCTTGCCGATGGCACCATGCGCGTGACGCTCAAGGGCGGTGACGGCGACCAGGTGTATGAGTCCAAAAACTGCCGCTATCAGGGCAAGAACTACTTGATGCAGACTACCGATGGCAAGAGCATCCTGTTAACTGCCGATAAAGGCAACATTGCTATCATGGACAAGAAACAGATTATCTACACGGGCAAGGCCGAGCAGTAATACCTGGCCAGTCAAGGTTAAAAAGCAAATCAATCAATAATTTTACACTTCAATGAAGAAACTGATTCTTACCGTCATCATGACGGTTATAGCAACAACCGCTATGGCACAAACCAGTGACTTTGACTATTCGGTGGACCGTTTTGCTGACATCGAGGTGCTGCGCTACCAGGTGCCTGGTTTTGAGGACCTATCCCTCCAGCAAAAGGAGTTGGTGTATTACCTCACCGAGGCTGCCCTCAATGGCCGTGATATCCTCTTTGACCAGAACTGCAAGTACAACTTGATGGTTCGCCAAACCCTTGAAGATATTTACAACAATTACAAGGGCGACAAGCAAGACAAGGACTACCAGGCTTTCCTCAAGTATTTGAAGCAGGTTTGGTTCGGCAATGGCATCCATCACCACTACTCGATGGACAAGTTCGTCCCCGAGTTCTCCAAGAAATTCTTTGACAAGCAGTTTGACGCTCTGCCTGGTGCCGACCAGCGCGCTGGCGAGAAGAAGGTGCTCGACCGCATCATCTTTGACCCTACTTTCATGGCCAAACGCGTCAACCAAGCCGATGGCGAGGACTTGATTCTCACCTCGGCCTGCAACATGTATGAGGGCGTGACCCAGCAGGAAGTCGAGGACTTCTACAATAACCTCAAGGACACCACCGACCTCACTCCCATCTCTTGGGGTCTGAACTGCAAGGTGGTGAAACGCAACGGCAAGATTGTCGAGGAACCTTACAAGGTGGGCGGACTCTACAGCAAAGCCATCGAAAAGATTGTCTATTGGCTCCAGAAGGCAGCTACCGTCGCCGAAAATGAGGGCCAGCGTGCTTACATCAACGAACTCATCAAGTTCTACCAGACCGGTTCGCTCAAGACCTTCGATGACTACAGCATCCTGTGGGCCGAGGAGACAAAGAGCGAAGTGGACTTCATCAACGGCTTCATCGAGAGCTACGGCGACCCCCTGGGCATGACCGGCTCGTGGGAGGGCATGGTCAACTTTAAGGACAAGGCTGCTTCCTATCGCTCAAAACTCATCAGTGAGAATGCTCAGTATTTTGAGAGCAACTCACCTGTTGACAACCGCTTTAAGAAGAAAAATGTCAAGGGTGTGAGTGCTAAGGTCATCAACGCTGCCATACTGGCAGGTGACAGCTACCCTTCGACCCCCATCGGTATCAACCTGCCCAACAGCAACTGGATTCGTGCTGCCCACGGCTCCAAGTCGGTTTCCATCGACAACATCACCGATGCCTATAACAAGGTGGCTGCCGGCACTGGTTTCAACGAGGAGTTTGCCTACAGCGATGTTGAGGTTGAACTAATGAAGAAGTATCTGGCGCTTGCCGATAACCTTCACACCGACCTGCATGAGTGTCTGGGCCATGCTTCGGGCCAGCTGCTTCCCGGTGTGGATCAGGATGCCCTCAAGGCTCACGGTTCCACATTGGAAGAGGCTCGCGCCGATCTGTTCGCCCTCTATTACCTTGCCGACCCCAAACTCATCGAGTTGGGCATCTTCAAGGACAAGGACACTTATAAGGCCGAGTACTACAAGTACATCATGAACGGCCTGATGACCCAGTTGACCCGCATCGAGCCAGGCAAGGACATTGAGGAGGCACATATGCGTAACCGCAAACTCATCAGCGAGTGGTGCTACCAGAAGGGTCTTAAGGACAACGTCATCGAGTATGTTAAGCGCAACGGCAAGACTTACATTAAGGTGAATGACTATGTGAAGTTGCGTGGCCTGTTTGCCGAGTTGCTCGCCGAGATTCAGCGCATCAAGAGCGAGGGTGACTACGAGGCAGGACGCCAATTGGTCGAGACTTATGGCGTGAAGGTGGATCCTGCCCTCCACAGTGAGGTGCTCGCCCGCTACGAGGGTCTGAACATTGCCCCCTACAAGGGCTTTGTCAATCCCATCTACAGCCCCGTCTATGACAAGAATGGCAAACTCATCGATGTGAAGATTTCCTACACCGAGGGTTACATCGACCAGATGCTTCGCTATGGCCGTGACTATTCTCCCCTCACCCACTAATCAAAGCTGAGGGAATCCGCTATAACGACGAGGAGGCTGCCACTCATTGGCAAGTCTCCTCGTTTTTTTGATAAATCAATCCGAAGAAATGTTGAAAGTGATTTCTTTTAACTATCTTTGCAACAGAATCATTAAACAAATAGCGATGATGAAACATCTGATTATGACATTACTGACGGCTCTTTTGCTCACTGGTGCAGTGAATGCACAGGACGGTAGGGCTGATTACCGCGTGGTGCCGTTACCCGAGAGGATTGATGGAATCAAGAGTGCTGATTTCAAGTTGACGGAACAGTGCTTGGTCAACTATCCGACAGGGAACCGTGATATGGAGCGCAATGCTACTATGATGAGCCAGTATGTCGAGGAGTTCACGGGAATGCACTTGAGCACTCGCCCCACACTTAATGCCAAGGACCGTATGGGCAACATTTCGTTGCTCATCGACCCGACAGTTGAAAATGATGAGGGTTATCGCGTCACGGTTACGGCAAAGAGTATCGAAATCAGCGGAAAGACAGCGGCAGGTGTCTTCTATGGCATTCAGATGTTGCGCAAGTCATTTCCCGTGGGAAAGGCTCAATCCATCAGCATGCCAACTGCACAAATTGTGTCCAATCCCCGTTTCCCATATCGTGGAATGCATCTGGACTGTGTGCGTCACTTCTTCACGCTCGAGACGGTGAAGCGTTACATCGACATCATGGCACTGCATGGAATGAACCGCCTGCACTGGCATTTGACCGATGACCAGGGGTGGCGCGTAGAAATAAAAAAATATCCTCGCCTCACCGAGGTGGGTGGCTGGCGCGACGGCACGACCTTGGGACACAACTCGCCAGTGAACGATGGCATCCGCTATGGCGGCTACTATACCCAAGAGGAAATTCGTGACATCGTCCGCTATGCTGCCGACCGTTATATTACCATCATCCCCGAGATTGACATGCCCGGTCACATGGTGGCTGCCATGACCGCCTATCCCGAGTTGGGCTGCACGGGCGGACCTTATGAGGTGTGGACCCTGTGGGGTGTGACCGATGATATTCTGTGTGCGGGAAAGGACCTTACGCTGCAGTTTGTCAAAGACGTGCTTGACGAGGTGATGCAACTCTTCCCCAGCGAGTACATCCACATCGGTGGTGACGAATCTCCCCGTGTGCGCTGGCAAGCATGTCAGTTGTGCCAGCAGCGCATCAGCGAATTGGGTCTCAAGGCTAAAGGAAAACAGAGTGCCGAAGCCCTTTTGCAAGGCTGGTTCACGACACAAGTGCAGCAGTATCTGGCACAACACGGGAGACGCATCATCGGCTGGGATGAACTGCTAGGCTGCGATGTGAACACTTCGGCAACCATCATGTCGTGGAGAGGTGCTGAACCCGGAGCCGAGGGCGCTAAACTGGGACATGATGTAATCATGACGCCTGTTGGACCTTTATACTTTGACTACTACCAGACCAGCAAGATCTGGAATGAGCCCATCGCTTTTGGAGGTTGCAATACGCTCAAAAAAGTATATGATTTTGAACCTGTTGCAACCGAGCTTCCTGCCGACAAGCAGAGCCACATCATCGGCGTGCAGGCCAATGTGTGGACCGAATACATCACCTGTGAGCCACAAATCCAGTATCAGGTGCTGCCCCGCATGGCCGCCCTTGCCGAGGTGCAATGGCTACCCGCCGAGCTGAAGGATTACCAAGACTTCAAGGCTCGTCTGCCCCGATTGGCTGAAATCTACAAGCATTACGGCTGGACTTATCGTGCAAAGAGTCTAGTAACTGATGACGAGGACGAGAGTCAAGAAGATTAAGGAATGATATTTCTTTGTTCAATTATTAAATAACCAAAAGAATGAAAAAACTGCTACTATTGCTATTGCTTGCGGCAGGAACAGTCGGCTCGGCGCTGGCTGTGACGGCAAGTGATGTGCGCATTTACATCAATCCGGGCCATGGTGGATGGGGACCCAATGACCGCCCCATGGCGACTATCCCCTATCCGATGCTCTCCAGCGGCAGACCTGACACCTGCGGCTTCTATGAGAGCAACACCAACCTGTGGAAAGCCTTTGAGATGCGCGACGCGCTCAAGCGCATGGGTGTCCCTGCATCAAACATCACTATGTCGCGAACCGCCAATGGTCCGTACCCTTATGACGGTAACACCTATGGCGCATACAGCAAGAAACTGTCGGTTATCGCCGCCGAAGCCGAGGAAGGCGACTATGACATGTTCGTGTCGATTCACTCTAATGCAGCCACCGAAGGCTCCAGTACCAACTATCCGCTGTACCTCTATCGAGGAACTAATGAAAGTGAGGCGGTGAGTGGCAGTAAGTCGATGTGTCAAGTGAGTTGGCCTCGTCACTGGATGAACGCCGTGGATCCCACCAGTGGATCATGGAGCCAGACAAATACGGTTATCAGGGGCGATGTCACATTCTATGGCAGTGACAACTGTTCTACAACGACGAACAGCGCATCGGGCATCTCCTATTACGGCTATTTGGGAGCCTTGAAGCATGGCGTGCCAGGCTTCCTGGTTGAAGGTTATTTCCACACCTATCAGCCTGCGCGACACCGTGCGTTGAATCAAGACTACTGCCGACAGGAAGGTCTTCGCCTCGCTCGTGGTGTTGCCGACTATTTCAACATCAGCGGCGAGAATGTGGGTTACATCATGGGTAGCGTGAAGGATGCAGTGAACAGTCTTGAAAACAGCCTTTATACTTATGCCAGCGGTTCCATCGATGCCCATGCCCCGATCAATGGAGCTGTCGTTAAACTTTTCAAAGGTGGCACACTTGTGGACACTTACACAACAGACAACAACTATAACGGCATCTTTGTGTTCAAGAACCTCACACCGGGCAATAACTATACCATCAGCGTGACAGCCAACGGCTATGAGGACCTGCTCAATCGAGGCACCTATACAGTCAGCGCCAACGAGACAAACCATATGGTGCTTTACATGACAGGTACTGATACACCCCCTGTCATTGACGAGAAAGCAAAAGGTATCTTTGCCTATGACCTTAACCGCACGACTGATGACAACGGTAACTACATCTTCACCTTCAAGAGCAACGCCAATGCTACTGAGGCATACCTTGTCTTTACCGATAGTGTGAGTGGTCAGGAAATTGGACGACAATCTTTGAACGACATTGTTGAGGGCCAGAACACTGTCACATTGGCTCCCGAGAATTTGCCTGGCGTGGATGGTGAAGTACTTGCTTGGGCAGTGAATTTGGTTGGACAAACTATTACCGAGATCCAGCGCGTGAATGATACTTATGCCACCTATACTCGAGCCACTGTTGCTATCGACCGGAGCCCCGAGAGCACTCATTTCGGAACTATCTATGTAGGCGAGCGTGTCGGCAAGGATAATGTGAACAATGGTTTATATGTCTGTGACATTAACGGCCAGCCAAGCAACAGCAGCGTTTATCGCGGCGGCCAAGCATTGAGTAACTGCTTCCGCCTTGGTGTTGACGGCGAAGGTAAAGTCTATATTCCAGACTGGGCCGATGCATCCTCGGGTGTCTATATTGCAGATCCAGATAACATGAGCGGCACGTTCACCCAGTTCTTTGTAGGCACACGTGCCAGCAACGGTTTGATCAGTAATAACGGTGTGGGTGTGGGCAGTTCAGTTCCAAGCGTGTGGGTTCAAGGCAACGGAGCCGACACCAAGCTGTATGCTTATCTTGAAGATGTAGCAGGCCCGTCAGGCAATAAGAACGGCATCGGTATCTACAATATCGGCCAAAGCGACGGCACGCTGCTTACTAGTTGGGATCAGGCTCCCAGTAATTATCTCGACATCGGCGCTTTGCAAACCAGCACTAACGGCAACATCATCGCTGATCCTGTTGGTCGTGGTGTCTGGGTGTGCCAGAACCGCGCTAAAGGCCAGAACCTTGCCAGCGTTCCGTCACTCGTGTTTGTAGATTATAGTGGTAATGTACTTTTCAACAGTGGAGTTGACCTGGTGTCGCTTAACGGCTCAGCT
Source organism: Sodaliphilus sp. (assembly GCA_036795635.1). Classification (GTDB taxonomy): domain Bacteria; phylum Bacteroidota; class Bacteroidia; order Bacteroidales; family Muribaculaceae; genus Sodaliphilus. The sequence goes on along the minus strand of DAIREJ010000001.1, from coordinate 25,913 downwards.
ATCGCCGGTTTCGCCATCAACAACACTAATGACCTCTTGGTTATCAATGATGGCGACGGTATACTCCAGTTCTATAACATCACATGGAACGGCAACACGCCCACACTGACATCCACTGGCACAACCTACACAGCCGATGCCCGCACGAGTGCTGGCGCTATCCACCAAATGGCATTTGACTGGGGCGGTAACCTTGTATGTGCCGGCAAGAATATCGGCATCTACTCCATCCCCACCAACAACAATCAAAGCACTACGCCAGCCCGTACGGCCTTGAGTGTTGTCAAAAAGGCAATCGTTGTGGACACTTCGTTTGTCAAGGGTATCTTCGCCTACGACTTGAACAGTGTCGAGGGTGAAAACGGAAGTTACACCTTTACCTTCAAATCCAACAGTGATGCCCGTGAGGCTTATCTCATCTTCACTGACAACGCCACTGGTCAAAAGGTGGACCGTGTGGCATTGAGCAACATCATTGAGGGAGAGAACACTGTCTTACTGACGAAAGACCAGTTGCCCGGAAACGAGGGTCAGGTAATGAATTGGGCTGTGAACGTGGTGGGAGACGCCATCACACGCATCACGCGCCTGAACGACAACTATGCTACTTATACCCGTGCTACTGTCGCTATTGACCGCAGCCCCGAGAGCAGCCATTTCGGCACAATCTATGTGGGCGAGCGCATTGCTGCTAATAATTCGGGCAACGGCTTGTACGTCTGCGACATCAACGGTCAACCACTCAACAGCACCGTCTATCGCGGTGGACAGGCGTTGAGCAACTGCTTCCGCTTGGGTGTGGATGCTGAGGGAAAAGTCTATATTCCTGACTGGGCTGACGCCTATTCGGGCATTTATATAGCCGATCCCGATAATTTGACTGGTGCTTTCACACAGTTCTTCGTGGGACAGCGCGATGGAAACGGTCTCATCACCAACAATGGTCAAAGCGTCGGCGGCTCAGTTTCGGGCCTTTGGCTACAAGGCTCTGGTGCTGACACCAAGTTGTATGCTTATCTTGAAGATGTAGCAGGCCCGTCAGGCTACAAGAACACTGTGGGCATCTACAACATCGGTCAGAGCGATGGCAGTCTGCTCTCCACTTGGAATCAGGCTCCCAGCAACTTGCTTGATGTGGGTCATGTCATGCCCAATGCCAATGGCAGTATTATCGCCGATGCCGGCGGCCGTGGCACTTGGGTGATGCAGTACCGCAGTTTGAACCAGAACGGTCCCGCTAACCCGTCGGTCATCTTTGTGGACAATGACGGCAATATCGTATTCAATAGCGGACTTGACTTGACTTCGCTCAACGGTTCGTTGATAGCAGCCTTTGCCATCAACAACACCAATGACATGATGGTCATCAACGATGGTGACGGCGTGCTCCAGTTCTTTGACATTACCTGGAACGGCAATACGCCCGTCCTGATTTCCAACGGCACGTCTTTTGTGGCTGATGCCCGAACTGATGTTAACGCCATTTATCAGATGGCCTTTGACTGGGGTGGCAATCTCGTTTGCGCCGGCAAGAATATCGGTATCTATTCGATGCCCACCAATGACAATCAGAGCACCACGCCAGCCAAGTCCTCGATGCTCGTTTCCAAGGCCACTAGCCACGTCAAGGGCGACGTGAACGGCAATGGTATAGTGAACATGGACGACTTGACGGCTTTGATTAACTATCTGGTGTATGGTACCGAGGCCATTGACTTCATCGGTGCAGACGTGAATGAAGATAGTGGGGTTGGTATGGACGATTTGACAGGTCTCATCGACATCTTGGTTTATCATTATTAATGAATATTAAATCATTAAAAATCAAAACAATGAAACAGCAGACTATAATAACGATCTTCTTGCTCAGCACTTTGGCTGCCCATGCTCAGATAATGAATGTGACAGGCGTGCAACGCTTAACAGTGCCAAGCGAAGAAAACACGATATCTCAGGCAGTAGCTATCAGTCCACAAGGCGACTACCTGTTGTTATCAACCGATACCAAAAAGGGTTTAGTGAAATGGGACTTCGAGTCAGCAAGTGCAACCACCTTGACTCTTGATGAAGGTGCAGGCAGCGATGTGAGCATCAGCGAAGATGGTCGACAGGTTGTCTATAGCCAGGTGTCCTATAAGAACAAGAAACGCCATCAGGCTGTCAAGGCCATTGACATGAGCAACGGCAAACGTCGTTTATTGGTCAAGGCCACAAGGCACTTACAGGGATATGCGCTCGACAAGGCCACTGCCGCTGTGATGAAAGACGGCAAGTTGTCTTTGCACGCTTTGGAAGGCAAGAAGACAGATTTGACACGCCCTGTGCTTTCGCATTTTCACCTCAAACTCTATGTCACAAAAGACGGTGCAACCACCCAGTTGGCGCCCAATGGGGTTGATGAGAATTACATTTGGTCATCATTGTCTCCCAACGGTAATCGAGTGCTCTACTATGTGAGTGGTCATGGAACGTATGTATGTGACATTGATGGCACGAATATCATTCCCATGGGCGACCTCACGGCACCACGCTGGTGGGACGACAATACCATTGTGGGTATGAATGAGATTGACGATGAGTACTCCATCATCGCTTCAAGCATCGTGGCCCGCACACTTGACGGTATTGACCAAGTTCTCACAGGTGACGATGTTATTGCCACCTATCCCCTGCCCTCTTCCCAATCAGGAAAGATTGCCTTCTCCACTCCTGACGGCAAAGTCTATTTGATTACGGTTGAGTGAGTACAGGAAAGGATTTGAAACAAGAATCCCGCCACACATTGTGCAGCGGGATTCTTGTTTTTTGGAATCATCAAGTAAACGCTAACCTCCTGATTGCAGGAAGAAAGGCAGCAGGCTCTCCAGATAGATAATGCCTATGCCGGCAATATAGCCTAACAAAGCCAAGAGAGTGATGTGCTTGACATACCAGAAGAACTGGATCTTCTCAATACCCATTGCCACGACACCGGCAGCCGAACCGATAATCAACAATGAACCACCCACACCAGCACAGAACGTTAGCAGATGCCAGAACAGTCCGTCCTCGACAAAGGTAAGCAAATAGGGATCAGTCGTTCCTGCTGGGGCCATCCCTTCAAACATCTTAATACATGCTGAAACCAGAGGCACGTTGTCCACGATGGAAGACAAGGCGCCGATGATGGACGTCATGAGTACGGGCTCATGTAGGTTCTCGTTCATGCTCTTGGCGAGTTCCGACAGAATTCCCGCCTGTGATAGCGCTGATACCGCCATGAGGATGCCAAGAAAGAACAGAATCGTAGGCATGTCGATGGTGTGCAATGCCGAGGAGACGCGACCGCCCATCTTGGAGTCAATCTTGAAATGACGTACCCAAAATTCAGTCACGCCCCAAATTACACCAAGTGACACCATGATGCCCATGAAAGGAGGCAGTCCGGTGACCGTTTTGAACACAGGGACAAAAAGCAGTCCAGCTACACCAATGATGAGCATGGCCTTGCTCAAGTGAGGATGACGCTCATGCAAGTCAGGGTGCTTATCGGCAAGTCGGGTGACTTCCTGGAGTCGACCTTCCTTGATGAAATACTGGGCAATAAACACAGGGATTATCATAGCGGCGATGCTGGGCAAGAGCAGGTTGATGATGAGTCCCACCGATGAAACCTTCTCATCCATCCACAACATGATGGTGGTCACATCGCCGATGGGAGAAAAAGCACCACCCGCATTGGCAGCGATAACAATCATTCCCGCAAACATCCAACGGTCCTTCTGGTCGCTGAGCAAGCGTCGCAGCATCATGACCATGATAATGGTGGTCGTCATGTTATCCAGCACGGCTGACATCACAAATGAGAGCGAGCAGATAATCCACAACAGGTGTCGCTTGCTTTTGGCCTGAATGTGCTCGGTGATGAATGCAAAACCGCCATAGCGGTCGATGATTTCCACAATTGTCATAGCTCCAATGAGGAACACCACAATCTCACACGCATCACCCAACTGCATGACGATGGCATGGTGCATCTCGGGATCATGCCCCATCAAGGCATAGATTGTCCACAAGATGCCGCAAGTGAGCAAAGCGAATGTGGCTTTGTTCATGTGAAGAGGATGTTCCAATGTGATCAGTACATAGCCGAGCACAAAGATGATGATCATTGCGGGTATCATCGTTCGATACTAATCTGATTTTAGTTTGTAATCCCTATTTGTTATTTGTTGTCGGGGTGTTTTACCTGAGGCGGTCAGCGTCACGCAAAGCTTTCTTGTCGCGTGACATAGCCTTGTGGGCAAGCATAAGGAAAATAATAGCCAACACAGGTAGCAACAGAGCCCAATGAGGCATCACGTTGTGGATACCTACTCTACCCTGGATCATAAAGATCTCAATTGCAAGAGCAATGAGCATGGCAATACCTATGATGATTGTGGCAAAGCAGAATGTCATCTGACGCGGCAGGTTCTTGAACAGGAAAATGTCAATCAAGGCAAAAACTGCTATAAGGATAGTGAGCGTAAGCATCAGGGGGTTAATGTGAGTAACACCCACTTTACCAGCTTCAAGAGCACCATAAACAAACTCCCTATCACCGAAAGTAAAAGTAAAGGCAGGGAAAAAAGCAAATACAACCATCAAGATGATAGCGATCAGCAAGTAAACGGATTGAATGCGTTGAATAACCATAATTTCTATTAGTTGATTAGGTCCATAATAATTTGCGGCAAAATTAAGGAAATATTTCTATAATAGACATAAAACCTCGAAGAAAATTCTGCCAAGAGCATAAAAAACATTAAATTTGCACCATATTTGCTGTAATAATAGCAAACATAATCACCACTTCCAATGACTTTACAAGAAATTGACAAGATACATCAACTGGCCGCTGGCTGCATTAATGACGCCGAGGTGACCAATGCCTTTGATCACATCACAGCGTTGGTGAATGAGTTGGGTCGTGCCGAACTGAATGACGAACTTCAACGACTGCGCATGTCATACTCATTTATGCTCAAATATCTGGAGCAGGGTGTGATGGATCCACAACGCGATGTGATTTTGTCTGATATACGTCAGTCACTCTACACACTCAATGACCAAAGCTACATCGGGCTGCTGGAGAATACAAGTCCTGAATTGTTCTATGTGCGCCGCCGGGAACTGAATAACATCACCCTGTTAAATATTATTGAGGAGTACCGAGATTCGTTAAAGGAACTGTCACTGGTGCAATCCTCTCAACCCGAGCAAGGTGACAGTCATGTCATTTTGTCACACTTGCGAAAAACCGAAGAGGTCGAGACCCGTCTCTTTAACCGTGTGTGGTCATCGTTCCCGCTGACGAAAGATGACGCCGACAGCCTCAAGCTGTGCATCACCGGTGACATCTTGCCAATGCACACCCGTTGCCTGTTGGTAGCCGCTTTGTTCCTTGGTCTGATGAAATTCTATGACGAGGGCAAGATGCTCGTCCTCTTGGAGACTTACCATCTCTCTGATGACCCCCATGTGCAGTTGCGAGCCTTGATTTGTGCCATGCTGGGAATGGTTGCCCACCGCAAGCGCACGGCTCCATCCAAGGCGATACAGATGCGTTTGGCGGCTATGATGGACACTGACGACTTCGATCGAGATGTGTGGAACATCCAAGTACAACTAGCCCGCAGCCGTAATACCGAGAACATCACGCAGCGCGTTCGCAATGACCTCATCCCCAATATCATGAAGATGAGGCCCGACATCATCGACAAACTCAAGGACAAGGAATCACAAATCATCGACCTGAGCGATATCGAAGCCAATCCCGAATGGCAGGAATGGCTTGACCAAAGTGGCATCACCCGCAAGATTGAGGAGTTCAATGCCATGCAGCTCGAAGGCAGTGATGTATTCATTGCAACGTTTGCCCATCTTAAAACGTTCCCATTTTTCAAGACTTTGAGCAACTGGTTCTTGCCGTTTTATGCAGCCCACTCAACGATTCTTGAGAATTTAGGAGCCGACAAGATCGGTATAGCCGAGGTTGTCCAGCATGCTCCCTATCTGTGCAACAGCGATAAGTACTCGTTCTGCCTCTCATTGGGAGCATTGCCTGAATCCCAGCGTTCGCTGATGTCGGCCCAGCTCGAGGAACAGAATGCCGCATTGAACGAATCACGACAGGCCGAACTGCCTGACGAGCGCAAGACCCGCGTGGGCATCATCAACGCATTTGTTCAGGACCTGTACCGTTTTTTCAAACTGTTCACTCGTCGACGCGAATTCATTGCCGTGATGGATGACCCAGGCATCGACATGACCAATTGCCTGCCACTGGCCGAGGTGACTCGTGACGCACAAGTGTTGGAATTGTTGGGCGCATTGTATTTCAAGTACGCCTTCTATGACGATGCTATCAAGTGCTTCACACGCTTGGAGGGAATGGACAACGCAACCGATGACCATATCTATCAAAAAATTGGTTTTGCCTACCAGAATGCCGGCAGTCCTCAGATGGCATTGAATTATTACAAACGATATGAACTGCTCCATGAGGAAGACGTTTGGAACATCAGACATATCGCTTCCTGTTACCGTGAGCTTAATCAACATGACGAGGCGCTCACCTATTATCGCCGCGCCGAGGCCTTAAGCCCCGACAACGTCTCACTGGCTCTCACCATCGGCCATGTGCTTCTTGAGATGAACCGCACGCGTGACGCACTGCAACAATACTTCAAAGCCGACCTGATGAATGGCGTTAAACACCGTGCATGGCGACCCATTGCATGGTGCTCATTCCTGCTCGATGACTATGAACGCGCCCTTGATTATTATGACCGCATAGCCCATGACGACAAGCCCACTGCCCAGGACATGCTCAATCGTGGCCATGTGTTGCTGTGCAAGGGCGACGCCGCTGAAGCAATAGAGACCTATCGCCAAGCATTGAACTTGATGAAAGGTGACTGTTCTAAGTTCCGAGCCGCTTTTAAGGCTGACGCAATTGAGTTGCGGCTCCATGGCATCTCGGCTGTGGACCAGTCCCTGATTCCCGATGTTGTTTGTTCTCATAAGATTCATGAACAATGATTGACCACAATACAGTACAGCAGATCATTGACGCTGCCGATATCGTCGATGTCATTAGCGATTTTGTTGCGCTCAAGAAGCGAGGCGCCAACTGGATTGGGTTGTGTCCGTTCCACAATGACCGCCGCCCGTCATTCTATGTATCGCGCGCCAAGGGCATCTGCAAGTGCTTTGCCTGTGGCGAGGGTGGCAGTGCGGTCAACTTCATCATGAAACATGAGCAACTGAGCTACCCTGAGGCTTTGCGGTACCTCGCCAAAAAATATCACATCGAGATTCACGAGAAGGAACTCACCGACGAAGAAAAGCAGGCACAAACCGAACGAGAGGCGATGCTCATGCTCAATGAGTGGGCGTGTGACTATTTTGAGCGCCAGATGCATGAGACCCAGACAGGTCAAGACATTGGTTTAACTTATTTCCGTGAGCGAGGATTCAACGATGCCACAATCCGTGCATTCCGGTTGGGTTACTCTCAAGAGGGACGTGATGACTTTTATAAGGCGGCAGTTGCCCAGGGTTTCAATCCACAATTGCTGTTTGATGTGGGACTATGCATCCCTGATGAACGGGGAGGTCATGACCGTTTCCGAGGCAGGGTAATATTCCCAATCATGAACATTGCCGGTAAGGTAATCGCATTCGGAGGCAGGACTCTGCGCAAGGACAAGGATATTGCCAAATATGTCAATTCCCCTGAATCTGTGATATATTCCAAGCGGGACGTCATCTATGGTCTCTATCAGGCAAAGCGCGACATCAGCAAGCAAGACAGTTGTTTTATTGTCGAAGGCTATGCTGACGTCATTTCAATGCATCAAGCGGGCTTCAAGAATGTCATTGCATCATCAGGAACAGCCTTGACCGAAGGGCATATTCATGCCATCCGCCGTTTCACAAATAACGTCACCGAGATGTTTGATGGTGACGAGGCGGGCATTAAAGCTGCCATCCGTGGTGTGGACCTATTGTTGCGCGAAGGCATGAACCTCAAGGTGCTGCCTCTCCCGCCTGAAGACGATCCCGATACTTTCGTTAGGGCCCATAGTCATACCGAAGTTGAAGAATACATCCATCAAAACTCTACCGATTTCATTACATTCAAGTCGAGTATCGTCCTCAAAGATGCTCAGAACGATCCTATTAAACGCACTGCCGCTATTACAGATGTGGTCAAATCCATTGCACTCATTCCCGACGAAATTGCGCGTATGGTCTATGCCAAGGAGTGTAGTGATATGTTTGACATGGATGAACAGGCTATCCTGCGCCAAATCAAGCATTACCGAAACAAGTTCATTGAGCAGCGAGATAAAGAACAGCGTCAACAACGTGAGCGACAAGAGCGCCAGATGAGTCAAGAACGCAGCGAGGACAGATTGCCACTCCCTAGCCCGGATTTTCCTGCTGAGGAATCTTCTACACCTTCGCCTTCTACTGTGTCGGCATCTACCAGCGTCGAGGCTCAAGAGCGAGAAATCATTAGAATCATCATCAATCACGGAATGTGCTATTTGTGCGAGACTCCCATCAATGAGAACGGCATTACCCTGCCTACTACCGTGTTGGAGTATGTACGCAACGAGTTAGCCCTTGACCAAATGTCGTTCAGCAATCCTCTTTATGCCCGCACTTTTGAACAGGCATTAGGGTATCTTGATGACTACTATCAAGACCTTGCTCAGCTCAAAAGGCAAATTGAGGAGCAGAAAGGCAGTAAAATCAAACAAGAGATGGAGACTGAAGCCACACCTGATCCAGATGCTCTTGATAGCGAGGCACTCATCAGCGCTCATGAGCGCAGGCTCAAAGAGATCACTGCTCGCATCATTGCCCAAGGAGAAAAGCAGATACAGCAATTCAGTGGTGACTACCTGCAACGTCAACTGTGTTCAACTAGTGATGACCAGGTGCGTCAACTGGCGACTGAAGTAGCTACAGACAGCATGCCTCAGTTGAGCAAGATACATACCCAGTTTGCTGTAATCATCGAGGAACGCGACCGATTGCCTTCTCTTGTCCCAGTCTTTTTATATAATTGGAAGAATGCTTTGTTGTTTCTCAAGATCAACGACCTCAAGGCACAAATAGCAACTTCAGAGCCAGGAAAACAGCCCGCGCTCATTAGAGAGTTGCAAAAGCTTTATGATCTCAGGCACAGGCTCGCTGCAGTTATTGGTGACCGTGTCGTCAATCCCAAATAACCTCTAATGATGCTATGTCCAAGTAAAAAAATCGGCTTTTTTGCTTGGTTTAGGACATTATTATGTACCTTTGCAAATTAGAATATTTGAGTCTAATTAAACAAACCATTGATTATGAAGTTGAAATATATCCTCGCATTTGTTGTTCTTTCGTTGTCAGCAGAGTTGTCGCTGGCCCAGTCGTCTCTTCCCCGAACTGTGGTTGGCGGTCAATCGTTTTACTACTACGAGATTCAAGCCGGTGAGAGTATCTATGATATTGCCTCAAAATTAGGTGTTACCAAGGATGAAATCATCCGCACCAACCCTGCGGCAGCCGATGGTGTGGAAGCTGGTATGAAGTTATACTTTCCCGCACCTGATGGCACCACAGCCACGGCTACTATAACACAGCAAGCCGTCACTCACACGGTAACCCAGGGAGAAACGCTTTATGGACTGGCTAAACGCTATGGTGTGACTATTGATGATTTGATTAATGCCAACCCCGGCTCTGAGGCGGGTATCAAGGTAGGTCAGAAACTCACGATTCCGTCGGCATCGTCCTCGGTTGCCTCAGCTTCGGTAGCGGCTGGTGAGCAGGTACGTCGTGCCTTCCAAGGTAGTGATGCAACAGTAACAACTTCCGACACCCCTGAATATCACAAGATGGTCGCAGGTGAGAGCATTTACACGCTCGCCAAACAGTATAACAGCAGTATTGAGAGTCTGTTGCTTAGCAATCCTGGTCTGAAGCCAGCAGATTATACCGACGGCGTAACTGTAAAGGTGATTCCAGGCACTGCTCTGCCTTTTAATTACACACGCGAAGGTCGCCGCAATTACGAATATGAGGTAAAACGAGGTGATTCTTATGCCTCGGTGGCTCGTGACAACGGTATCAGTGAGGCGGAACTCAAGGCAGCGAATCCTAATTTAAAAAGACTCAAAAAGGGCAAAATCATTGTTATTCCCAAGCCTTACAGCGAGCAGGCCACAGGTGAAATATCTACCATACCTCTTGACGAGTTGCGCACATGGTATGAGCCGCGCCTGAACAGTCTGTATGACAACCTCGTTGCTCAACAACTGGAGAATGAGGTCAACATTGCAATGATATTGCCGTTCCAGCTTCACAAGAGTGCTCCACCCAAACAGGCTTATCTTTACACTGATTTCTACAAGGGTTTTTTGTTGGCTCTTGACGGTGCTAACAACGTCACCGACAAGCGCATTAACCTGAAGGTTTATGACACACAGCATAATCTTAATGTTACCGACAGTATCCTTGCATTGCCCGAATTGCGTACGATGAACATGATCATCGCACCGAGCGAACCCCAACAGCTGGCTCGCATCACTGCCTTTGGCCAGCGTAACCGCGTGAGCGTGATGAACTGCTTCACTACCAAGAATGAGGATTACCGTGATAATCCCTATGTCTATCAGGTAAACACTCCCACCGATGAGATGATGTACGGTGTGTCACAATGGATGGACGAGAAATTTGCAGGCTACAACATCATCTATCTGATGGCGTCGGGCGACGATGACAAGGAAATGTTCGACTATATGCGCCGCCACATCAACGGCAAGCGTTACTACACGAGCAGCATCCAGGTGAACGGCGATTTGACCTACAACGACATCTCGAACCAGATGGATCCTGGTTCAAAATACCTGTTCATTCCCTCATCGGGCGACAAAAACCTGCTCAAACGCTGCATCAAGGCCTTGAAAGAGGTAAAAAAAGAGCGTTTTGACTGCGACATGAGTCTCATTGCCTATCCTGAGTATGTGCTCTACCTGAAAGATTACCAAACCGACCTTCAAGATTTGGATACATGGATGTTCACGCGCTTCTTTAACGCTAAGGGATTTCGCACCCGCGATTTGGAGGCTGCCTACAAGAGCAACTTCGGTGGCGAACCGCTTCAGGCAATACCACATATGGCGATCTTTGGATATGATATGGGTATGTATCTGCTCAAGTCTTTGGGTGTTGACGGCTGCATTGACGAGGAAACCCCTCTTTACAAAGGCATCCAGAACAGTTTCCAGTGGCAACGCAGCAACAACTGGAGTGGATACACCAACCAGGCAGTAGAACTCGTTCACTTCTCCACCGATCACCAGATTACGGTTCATGTGAAATGAGGCGCCTGGCTTTCATCTCAATAGTGATGGTGGCGTTGCTTGTCAACGCCCAGGCACCACAGGAACACAACATTGCCGTGGGTGGTAAGGCGGGCGTGACAATGTCACGGCTCAATTTCAACCCCACGGTGTCCCAGACCATGCTTCGTGGCATGACAGCCGGCGTGATGTTCCGCTACATTGCCGAAAAGAATTTTGGACTTGTTGCTGAACTCAATGTCGCGCAACGCGGATGGAAAGAAGCATTCGAGGAGTCGGATTATCGCTACAACCACCGTTTCACCTATCTGGAACTGCCCATCATGACACATATCTACTTTGGCAGCAACAGGGTCAAAGGTTTCTTTAATCTAGGCCCGGAATTAAATCTCATGCTTGGTGACGGTATTTCCACCAATTTTGACTACAAGAGTGCTTCAACGATGGATTATTTCATCAATGACCCGCGCCACATCGAGCAGATGACTATGGAGGTGAACAACCGTCTGGATTACGGTATCTGTCTGGGTGCTGGTATGGAATTCAACCTCAATGCCAAGCACTCACTATTATTCGAAGGCCGTTTCTACTATGGACTTACGGACGTATTTCCTAATCATAAGAAAGACATTTTCTCTGGCTCAAATCCGATGTCCGTCATGGTGACATTGGGCTATCTGTGCAACATCAGTCATTAATCCAGCAAGTCAAACCATTATCCATCTGTGCAGTTTTCTGCTTTTTACCCTTACAAATGCTGATGGCACAGTGTTTGCTACTATGATTCATGACGAACACTAAATATTTATTTAAGAAATAGCTTTTAAACAATGATACACAACCAGCACGACAACCAACAAGAGTACTGGCGTCAGGACTTTGCACTGCCGACAGCAGGCGCCGACTTTCCTGATGAGGACGATGAGGAGAATGACGAGTTGCCCGGCGGCGGGGACTATGGTGGTGAGAACGAGGGCGTAAATCCTTCCTACCGTGAGACGCGACAGCGACGAAATGTCAGTCGGGGTGACAATTCTGCCACTCCCGTCATCGATAAATACGGAAAAGACATTACCCGCGATGCTGCCGAGGGGCGTTTGGACCCCGTTGTGGGCCGTGAAACCGAGATTGAACGATTGGCTCAAATCTTGAGCCGACGCAAGAAGAACAACCCCGTAATGATTGGTGAGCCCGGTGTGGGCAAAAGCGCCATCATTGAGGGATTGGCTAAGCGCATTGTGGAACGCAAAGTGGCACGTCCACTGCTTGATAAACGCATCATCTCGCTTGATATGGCGGCAATCGTGGCAGGCACAAAGTACCGTGGCCAGTTCGAGGAGCGTCTCAAGGCAGTCATTGACGAAGTTAGCGCTAACAAGAACGTCATCATGTTCATTGATGAAATCCACAACATCGTGGGTGCGGGCAACGCCAGCGGATCGATGGATGCTGCCAACCTGCTTAAGCCGGCCTTGGCTCGCGGTGAATTCCAGTGTATCGGCGCTACCACACTCGACGAATACCGCAAGAGCATCGAGAAGGACGGCGCGCTTGAACGCCGATTCCAGAAGGTGCTGATTGAGCCGACAACGCCCGAGCAGACGTTGGAAATCCTGAAAAACATCAAGGAGATGTATGAGAAGCACCATGGTGTAAATTACACTGAAGATGCGCTCAAGGCCTGTGTCACCCTTACTGAACGTTACATTAGTGACCGCTTTTTCCCCGACAAAGCAATTGACGCCATGGACGAGGCGGGTTCGCGTGTTCATATTACCAAGGTGGACACTCCCAAGGAAATCGAGGAACTGGAGCAACGCATTGCCGAGGCTCAGGAAAACAAATTCAAGGCCGTCCAGCAGCAGAACTTCGAGAGTGCTGCCAGTTACCGCGACCAGCAAGAGAAGCTCAAGGCTGAACTCCAAGAAGCCAAGGCAAAGTGGGAAGCTGAACTGGATAAACGCCGTGTGACCGTAAGCGAAAGTCACATTGCAGAGGTTGTCGCCATGATGACCGGAGTACCCGTCCAGCGCATTGCACAGAGTGAGGGCATCCGCCTGTTGGGTATGACTGACGAGCTGAAAAAGCAAGTCATCGGACAAGACGAGGCCATTGACAAAATCGCCCGCAGTATCCGTCGTAACCGCGCAGGCCTACGCGACCCCAAGCGCCCCATCGGCTCATTCATGTTCTTGGGACCGACGGGAGTGGGTAAGACCCTGCTAGCTAAGAAACTCGCCCAGTTCCTGTTCAACAGCGATGAGGCTCTGATTCGCGTGGACATGAGCGAGTATATGGAGAAGTTCAATGTCTCCAGGCTCGTGGGAGCTCCTCCGGGATATGTGGGTTACGAAGAGGGTGGCCAATTGACTGAAAAAGTGCGCCGTCATCCCTATAGTGTGGTTCTGCTTGACGAGATAGAGAAAGCGCATCCCGACGTGTTCAACATGTTGCTGCAAGTGCTTGATGAGGGTAGCCTGACCGATGGTTTGGGTCGCAAGGTGGATTTCAAGAACACGATTATCATCATGACCAGTAATATCGGTACTCGTGAGTTGAAAGACTTTGGTGCAGGCGTTGGCTTCAATACCAACGAACTGACCAAGGAGCGCAGTGACTCCGTTATCCGCAAGGCATTGAATCGCCAGTTCTCGCCCGAGTTCCTGAACCGCGTTGACGACATTGTCACCTTCGGGTCATTGAACCATGATAGTATCCTCAAGATTGTCGATATTGAACTTGCTTCGTTTTACAAGCGTGTTGAGGAGAATGGTTTGAAGTTGGAGATTACTGCTGCCGCCAAGAGCCTGGTTGCTGAACACGGATTTGACATCCAATATGGTGCGCGTCCCTTGAAACGTGCTATCCAAAGTGAAATCGAGGACCCGTTGAGCGAGATGCTCCTGCGCGAGGAAGCCAAGCCTGGCGATACCATCGTCATTGATGCCAAGGATGACAAAATCACCACTCGCATCAAACGCCTCCGCGTCTCACAAACAACAAGTTGAGCTTGATAATCCGAACGAATCCCTATTATAAAGAAGCCATTGATTTATAAGTCAATGGCTTCTTTTGATATTTCGTTGATTAGAATGGGTAGCCGATGGCAAGGTGGAAGGCAAGGCCGTCTTTGAATTTGGGGATGTTGTAGTAACCGCTCTTGCCAGTATCATAGGGGGCGTGGATGCCAATACCCAAGTCAGCACGAACTACAAGCATCGACATATCGAAACGCAAGCCCACGCCAGTGCCAAGCGCCAACTCATTGAAGAAATTCTTCATCTTCAATTTGCCGCCAGGTCGCCATTTATCATCTTCTAGCAACCAGATATTGCCGGCATCCAGGAAAACGGCACCTTTGAAGTAGCCAAGAATGGGGAATCGATATTCGGTGTTTGCCTCGAACTTGAATGTACCCGTCTGGTCATAGTAGGAGTAACGGTCACGATAAGCGGGATGAAATTTGCCAGGACCCAGTGTGCGCACTGCAAATGCGCGAATGGAGTTAGAGCCACCAACATAGAACTGCTCGCGGTAAGGCACCTCGTCACTGTTGCCGTAGGCATGCGCTGCTCCCAAGAATACCCTTGTCGCTAACACACCCTCGATGCCCAGTTGGCGTGTCCATACGACCTGCGCTTGAGCTTTAACAAACTGGGAGAACGGCGTGCCAAATAATTCCTTGGTGCCGTTGGAACCGGCAAGTGCCCATATTCCCGAGAAAATGTTGCCCGCCTCGGCAACACCTGCCGTAAGCGTGATGTGGTCACGCGGTGTGATATCGCGGTCATAGGTATAGGAATATTCAATTTTGGGGACGAACACATCCATAAAGCTTTGTTCTAGCGCTGGATTAACTCTCATGGCAGAATCAAACTCCTCTGTGTTGCTGATCAATTTATTGTATGTGAGTTTGAAAGGGGTTAGCACATGACTGGAATAACGGTTTGCGTGCCATTCCCAAGTGGCAGCCACATTGAACTGCGCCATCTTGAAGAAACCAGGTCGGTTGAGCAGGTCGGCACTCATCGAGAAGCGGGTCCAGTTGGTATAACGGCGTGAGGGATACAGGAATTTGGGAGCTAACAGACGCGGAAAATCCAGTTTTCCCTCGATACCGAACTCATAAGAGTCCAGGTCTCCGCCATGATACTCACCACTACCCGTCTGCCACTCATAATCGCCATAGATGTCAACAGAGAACTTCTCCCCTGCCCCGAATGCGTTCTTATGGGTGGCGCCCACTTCGATACCAGGACCGATGAAGCTGTTACTCTTTGACGTGCCATGCATTTCAAGCGTCACTTCCCATGGTCTGTCGAGTTGGCAGTAAATGGCCAAATCCAAAAGACCTTCTCCATTGGGTGTGATGCTGTCAAGAGGTATCACCTGAATGTCAATATTGCTGAAAATACCTAGTCTTGACAACGCCGCCTGAGTGCGATCAATACTGTTCACACGAAATACACCTCCCTTGCGGGTGCGAATGCAAGAAGGGATTACACGGTCCTTGATGTATACTGGTTCATAACGAACGAGCGTGCAATTCCTGCTCTCAACAGTGTCGGGGTCGCCGACACCACTATCACTAACCACAGTTGCTGTGATGTCATGGGTGCGATAAAGCATCTTGGCATTGTTGGGGATGTCTCCTGAAGGTATCAGGCGCATGTGGATAACACCCTTGTCCTGAACACTGTCAGCAAGATACTGGATATACTCAGGTCTAAAGAAGTAGTAACCGCGGTTGCGCACAAAATTGGTGATGTCAATGCGTACTGCGCTCAACGAATCCAAACAGTAACGACTGCCGGTTTGCAGATAATGGTTCGCTCTAGCCAGGGAGTCAACCAACTGCATGAGTGATTCATTGATGCCTGTGTACTCCACATTGCCGATGGTGTAAGGCGGATTGATGTTAACATCATAGGAGATTTTCGCCTTCTTGGGATTGCTGCTTGGGTGCAGCTTATATTCTGCAGATGATGTGAAGTAGCCATTGTTGCGCAAGATCGTGTTGATCATGTCCACGCGCGCTTGAGGATTCACACGATTGATGAGCACAGGTTTTGCCGCGAAATGCTTGTAAACCCAACCCTTGAAACCTGTGGCATTCTCATCGATGTGGTTGTAGAGCATCAAACCGATGGGAAACGGCGTGCGGTAATAAGGTGAATAGAGCGGATTGTTGGGTCGTACGTTGATGGCGGTGAAGATATCAGTTTTCACACCCTCATCCACCTTGACGCTGTCCTCATGGTATTTGAGGTGTTTCACGCCAGTGTAGAGAATGTCATTCTTGCCCAACTTGGCCGTCGTCGAGCATGAGGCCAGCAGTAAGGCAACCATTGCCGTCAACACAATATGGGCATATTTAGGGTTCGCTCTCATCTTTCTTACGGTTTACTGTCGGTTTGTCAATCGCATCATTGCCATCACCTTCGTTGTTGTCGAGCGGCACGATAAACGGCTCGACGTTTTCGCCCATAGCATCGATGGCGTTCTCTTGCAACTGGAGTTCGGCTTTGCGTGCTTTCTCCAGTGAGTCTCGCAACAGGTACTCACGTGAATGCTTGAACTTGAAGAGATTCTTCAGGTTGGTGAGTTTGAGCTTGAGCACATAGGCAATACCTGTCTCGGTCACTTGACCCTCCAACACATTTTCATAGCCAGCATGCCTGAACAATTTAAGGAACCTGTTTCTTTTATTATTCAGGTAATACTCAAGCGAGATGTCATTGAACAGATTATTTGCAATGCTCTCCTCATCTCGCACTTCGGTACTGTACTCACCTCCTACCACAATCTTGATGCGGTCGTTGAATAACGATTTGGCCAAACGATAGCTATAGCTTGTCTCGGTGCCACCGCTCAAGGCTCCCTCATACTGGTTAATGCCGAAGGAGAGGTCAACACCAGGCAACGTCTGCGCAGCCCATGTGTTGAGTTGTGACTGCAGGAAGGAGAATAATGCCGAAGATGCTGTCAGATTGTTGATATTGCCTGCACTGTTGGTGCCCGAGTAGGTGTTATAGAGTAGCAGATTGATGGCAGCCTGCGAACGCTGGTTGTCACTCATGGACTGCAGCTCGTTCTTCACCGTCATGTCACTCTCGCAATTCAAGTCAAACTTCAAATCAATATTGCTGAGCGAGCCGCCCACATGGGCATCAATGAGGAACTCTACCAAACGGGTGCCCTCCTCTTCGCTGGAAACGCTCGTCTTTAGGGTCTCGGTACCCTTCAGGTTCAACTGCGGATTGAGCATATCACCCGTCCATGTGATGGTACTACCGTTGTTAATGTCGAAGTTCTTTTGGGAAATGAGCGGTGGCGTGTAACGCAGATTACCGCTCTCGATGGTATAGGTGCCTGTGAGATTGTCCTTACCGGCAAAATCAAGCGAATATTTGAGTCTACCGCTACCGTTAATAGTGGCGCGGTTCTGGCCATCCTCAGAGAGATATGCGTTGAACTTAGCGCCATTCACAACATTCAAGTTGACAAGTATGCTGTTGGCACTGCTTCCACGTCCCGTTACCAAAATGGTCTGTCCCGATTGCGTGCCATTGAAGTCGGTAAATGTTACCATATTTTCATCCACTGTGGAATTCAGCCGTGAAATGTCATCTTTCATCACATAGGTGATATTGGACCCTGACAGTAAAGTGGCATCGGCTCGCACGGTCATAAAGTCGCCCTGACTCTTGACAGTAGCATTGATGTCGGCAATTCCTTTACCAAAGATCTGCGCTACATCATCCTGCTTGCTGTCCATGAACTGAACTTCTCGCCCAACAGCTTTGAGGTCAATGACCATGTTGTCAAGGTCACGCATGTCAACATGACCGTTGATTGTGACAGGACTGCGGTTACTACCAATCAGCCTATAGTTGTTGAAGGTAATGATGTTATTCTCAATGGGTACACGGTCGCTGGCGAACTTGAGTGAACTGCCGTATCGCGGCAGGTTGACCGTTGCCGAGTCGGCTGTGAAATAGCCGTTAATCTGCGGATTGTCCATCGAGCCTTTCAACGTGATATTGCCCAAGGCATAGCCGTCAAGCCAGATGTAATTGCCGGGGATAAATGCGTTGGCACGTTGCAACGGGAATCGGTTGATGCGGGCCTCCATGTTGAGAGGCGAGGCAGTGGTGACATCGTTGAGTGTGCCTTGCAGCGTCATCGCTTCCTTGCCGTCAAGAATGAGGTCGGCGGTTAGGCGAGTCGTTGAGTTCATCGGGTCAAGGTCAAAATCAGCATTGAGTGTCACGTCACCCTCGGGTTTGCCATTATAGACAAAGTCCTTGATGTCGATTGTACCGTCACCATCGGCATTATATCCATCCCAGTTGATATCGACATTAGCATTGACTGTGCCACTGGTGCGTGCCAACATCGGCACGATCCGAGTCCATTCTTCAAGCTTCAGATTGTCAATGTTGAGTTGCACGTTCTCGGTGGTTTCGCCAGGCAGGCGTGTCGTGAGTAGTTCCACACTGCTGCTGTCACTCTTGAGCATGAGGTTAGCATCCAGCATTCGGGTGCGGTAATCCACATTCACATAGTTATCCTCGTTGAATGTCCAATGGCGGTAGCCAATGACAGGATCGTCGCCAAACAACTGCATCCTGATTTCATCGTCGGCAAGCCGTGCATTGCAGCCCAAGTGATAGCCGGTTTCCTTACGGATATTCTGCTGATGGAGCATGAAATCCAAAGCGGGACCCTTGATTCCGCCCTCAATATCCACAGTAGCGAACTCATCCCAGGTGCCAGGTCTGTTGCCCATGTGAGCGTTGAAGGCGAGATATTGGTTGCTCAATTCGTTGGCATGGACAGTAATGGTGTCGATGTTAGTCTCGCCGTAGCTGATTCCCATAGCCCGTCCGTCAAGATAGAGGCTGCTGTCACGGACTACCTCACAACTAATATGGCGGAAGTCAAACTCATACTGTTGCAGATAGCGCTGCACGAGTCCGTCGGTACCCATGTGCATATCGAACTCAAAGCGGGGCATCGGCTCCTTCACTTTCTCGATATCTATCCAGCGGTCTTTGTACTGGCGCTGTATCTCTTTAGCCGTGTTCTGGAAATCTTCAATCAACGGCATTACACTGCTTGGAGCGTTCAAGTGGGCATAGTTGTCCTCGTTCTCGAACGTGAAGCAGGTCTGCCACGGTGTGCTGTGCAGCGTTGCTCTGGCATCATCGGCGACTAGCAGGCTACTATCCAACTGCCAGTCGATATCTTTGAGTGTGAGGTCGGCATCCCACTCTTGAGTGCGCAGGTTGATGTCACCCTCGGCATGGAACCTGGTCTTGCCGTTGCATTGGCCATCATACATGCCCAAGCGATTCAAATCCAAATCTCGCACATTGCCGTCAGCAGTGAAGACATAGTGGTCATTACAGATGGTGCCGTGGGCGTTGGCGTCCAAGTCACATCCCTTGTTGTTACTCTCGGCATAAACGTCGGCATAGCCGTTGCGCAACTTCCCGCGAGCCCTGATATTACCATAATGTGTGCCGTTGTAGCGCACGCTGGCAAGGTTGACTGTTGCATCGGTCCATGTGGAGCCGCAGTCGGAGAAGTCGAAGCCGTGACCGCGGGCATTAATGCTACCTGTAAGATTCTTCACGTCATAATCAGGCAAGAACGACTTCACGGGGAAGTTGTTGAATGAGGCGTCCACGTCATAGTTCTCGTTGCACACGTCATAATAGCCGTCGCCGCGCATCGAACCGCCACCGGTCGAAATGCGCAGGTTGCGGGCTACCCATTTGCAGCCTTCCTTATTGATCTTTCCGCTCATCTTCATGGGCGGCAACTTCACGTCATCCAGACCCAGCATTTTGTTCAGCACGCTGGGGTCACGCAGGTCAACCTCAGTATCCAGGTCAGCCTTCATGCGGTCCATGTCAGTGGGATTGTAGATGGTGCCCTTGCCCTTGATGCGGCCCACTCCGGGCACATCGGCATCCAGTGAGTGAATATCCAAGCGCTTGTCATTACCGCGAGCTTTGGCCTTGATTTTGACAGGCTTGTTGTGAGGGATGTCCTTCAATGCTTTGCGGGCCTCTGGCACGAGTTTCTCCACCTCGTTGAGGTCGATTTTGCTGTCGGTGTCGATAGTGGCTTTGCCATTGGGCTTGCCGTCGAGCATATCCTGGTCCACATGGGCGTCGAGTTTAATGTCGCTGCCCTTGGTTTTAGCCTTTATATCGTTAAGGTCAAGACCGTTTTTATTCTTGTTGATGGTGCCGCTTGCATCCTTTAATTCAAGGCCACTGCGTTCCTTGCCCGAAAGGTGCTTGACAGGCACCTTCATGTTCTCGCCGTCATACTCAAAGTCATCGACTTCGGCATTCACATCCTCGACTTCAATGTTATCTGGATCCAGTGTGGTGCCTGATTTGTTAGGCTTCTTACCCGTTTGCCCGTATTTTCCTTTGCTGTCCTTCACGCGCACCTTGCCCGCTTTGACCTTCCAGGGCTTGTCGTCACCCTTGTCGGTATTGGCATCCTTGGGCATGGGATGGTCTTTGCTGTATTGCTTGGCGTCTTTCTCGCTTGGATGCTCATACTTCACATCGGCCTTATCGACGTCAAGTTCACCCACATCGACAGTCTGGTCACCAGTATCGACTTTCACATCCTTGGCTTCGGCATGGCCCACCTTGGCATCGAGGTTATCGATGGTGGGTTTCATGTCCATCTTGAAGTCCATATCATCGGCCGTGACTTTGTTGGCATTGACCTTCCAGGGCTTGCTGGGTTCTTTGTCGGGGTCAGGTTTCTTCTTCTCGGGTTTGTAGCTCATTTTGGCCTTGCCGCCCTTGAGCGAAGCGTTACCCACATCCACTTTGTTGTTGTTCAGGTCCACCTTAGCATTGTCGACCTTGGCTTCATCAAGGTCCACATCAAGGTCAGTCGAGCCGTCTTCAGTCTTGACTTGGCTTTTAGCACCCTTGAGCGAGACATCTTCGGCCTCCACTTTCTTGTCAATCAGCGGTTTGGGCTTGATGTTGGCTTTGACTTCATCAGCCTTGAACAGCGTGTCGCCGTTCTCGTCAAGGACCTGCACGTCGGTGGCGGTCACGTCAAGAGGGAAACGCACCCTCACATCGCCCACGCTGATGTCCTTGCCGGTCTTTTCGCTGGCATATTCGGCAGCAGCGTCTGCGACCTTGTTCTGCACCCAAGGGATATACAGGGCAAACGGCAGTGCCGCCACCATACCCAACAGGCCGCTGCCCACCCAGGCCGCCACCTTTGAGAACATATTACCCTTTTTGCCAAACATCGGATGCGAATGGTTACTATTAAACGGCAAAGATAATGAAAATTTGTGCAAGCCAAATACAAAAACCAAATTATTTGAGTTTTGTTGAGGCGCAGCCAAATTTATCCAAAAGTATCAATTTAACGGTTTTCTGGCATATTTTTTTGCTTTTTTTATTCAAGACTCGTCCATCTCAAACTACGAATTGCACAAATTATACGAATTATTGGCATCCGCATCCAAATTAAAACGGCGAATTGAACGAACCTTTAGCTCGGCGTAGCCAATGAAACGAAGGCATCCGCACGAATGCTCGCAGATCAAAGTTTAGGAGTTAGAGATGCTGATGCATTCCTAACCCCTAAACTCTCCCATCTACACTGCGGGCGAGAGCCCGCATTTCTACTTGACGAGGCGCAAGCCAATATTGGAGTATGCGCTTGTTGGCGTCGCGTAGTTGCGAAGTGAAACACGGCAACTATTAGGCCCTCTGCTCCAAGCACCACCCCGATTCACACGGTAACGGCATCCTTCATCGGGACCAGGGCCTGTGGGATTGACTTGAGGCTCATCACTATAAGCATCAAACCAGTCGATAACCCACTCATACACGTTACCGCTCATGTCATACAATCCCAATTCGTTAGGCATTTTCTGCGAAACAGGCTGGGTTCCATAGCTCTGTGAGGGCAAGTTAGACATATACCAGCATACTTCGTCTATGTTGTCGCTTCCAGCATAACGGTAGTCATGGCTCTTATTGCCACCACGTGCAGCATACTCCCACTCAGCCTCAGTGGGGAGTCGAAAAGATACGCCTGTCAATTGATTCAGCTGGCTTAAAAACGTTTGGCAATCTTCCCAACTGACATTTTCTACTGGGCGGTTAGGATTGCCTTCATACTGACTGGGGTTGCTGCCCATCACCGCTTCCCACAACGCCTGTGTCACTTCGGTTTGACCGATGTGATAAGTGGATAGAGTTACTTGGTGAGATGGATATTCATCGTCATATGGCTCTGTTCCCTGTCCCTCACTTGCGCCCATCATGAAAGTGCCGCCCTTGATGGGGAGCATCGTGAACGACACACCGTTGA
>DAIREJ010000001.1:0-3137 GCA_036795635.1 Sodaliphilus sp. | reverse complement strand
CAAGAACGAGGCGCAAGCCAAGTCGGTTGTATGAGTTCGTCATGTTTTCCACGTCGCGATAGGACACACGACTATATCTTGCGCTGGAGTACCAGCTGCCGCCGCGGAACACGCGCTGGGTACCAGTCTCGGGACCTGTCGGGTCAACCACCGGGTCGCTGCCGTAGCGGGCATACCAGTCTTGGCACCATTCCCAAACGTTACCGCTCATGTCATACAAACCCAATTCATTCGGTGCTTTTGTGGCGACGGCATGGGAGATGGAGTCACTGTTGTCTTCATACCAAGCCACGTCATCAATGTTGTTGCTGCCGGAATATTTGTAGCCTTGACTCTTATTGCCGCCACGCGCAGCGAATTCCCATTCAGCCTCAGTGGGCAGACGGAACTGCTTGCCTGTAATCTGGTTCAATTGGGTGATAAAGTTTTGGCAGTCATTCCATGACACCATTTCCACGGGGCGGTTCGGGTCATCATTGAAATTGCTCGGGTTGCTGCCCGTCACAGCTTGCCACAATGCTTGTGTCACCTCGGTCTGCCCAATGGAATATGAAGACAACGTCACCTGATGAACAGGCTTCTCATCGTTGTATGCATCACTGCCCTGCTCCTCGGTCGCGCCCATCATGAAGGTACCGCCCTCGACCTTGACCATATTAAAGGAAACGCCGTTGACTGTGATGGTCTGGGTAACGGGGTCATCAGGGATTACTGGATCAGGCGGCCATTGGTTGAACACCAAGAAGTTGATGAGCGTGGTCAAATCGTCCATGCCTACGCCACCGCTCATGTTGGTATCTGCATTCGTGAGACTTAAACCTGTAGTGTCATTAAATACCAGGTAGTTGATCAATCTGGTTAAATCGTCCATGTTGACATAACCATCCATGTTCAAATCGCCCCTCTCGGTATAGACGGTGACAATACATGAGTCTCCCTCGGCATATCCGTCAGTAGAATTGACCGTAATGGTAGTGACACCCTCGATGATGCCCACCACCTGGATTTTGCCATTCGCCATTCGTGCGGCTGCCACTGCGGGATTGCTTGACGTCACTACAAGATCGGTGGAAACTGGGCTGACGCTTGGCGTTAAGAGCAGGATGTGATTGGGCAACAAGTTGGCCTCGTGCTGGTCAAGCGAGATATAGATGATGTGTTCCACCACAATCACATGGCAGGTGGCTTGCATATCGCGACATGTCGCTGTAATATCGCATTCACCAGGACCAACGGCAGTAACGTTGCCCATATCGTCAACGGTGGCGATGGAGGTGTTAGATGTAGTCCACGTCACGACCTTGTCGGTTGCATCTTCGGGTAGGATGGTTGCTGTTAGCGTCAGTTGCGAACCGACCTCAAGTTTTGCGAACTCCTGGTTAAGGGTCAACTCAGTGGGTGCAATCTCAGTCACTATCACGTGGCACGTGGCTATCTTGTCCAACAGGATTGCCTTGATGTCACATTCACCCACACCGACTGCAGCGATTTCGCCATTGCTTACGGTCGCTATTTGTTCGTTGCTTGAAGTCCAAATGATGATGCCAGGTGTGGCATTAGCGGGAGCAGGTGTAGCAGTCAACGTCAGTTGATTGCCTACAAGCAATTCCACACTGTCTTTGTTGAAAGTGATGCCCGTAGGCTCCACTGCATCACCGATGATGTTGATGAAATTGCTCCAATAAGGCGCGGTGAAATATGCCGCCAATGATGAAGCGGGCACATGCAACTCGCCATCATATCCTGTGAACGTCTGACCATTGCACGTAGGCGGAGCAGTTGAGTAGGAATATATCGTTGCGGGGTTCACTTGCAAACCCTGGATGCTGGTTACACCACTCATAACGTACATTTGGTCAACATCTTCAGTCAGCGTCCCAGCAGTCCAAGCCCAGTTTCCCGTGATGACCAGTGATCCTATATGGCTATCCGTGAAAGCCGTGTTGTCAATACTACTGATGCCTACAGGAAGCACCAAATGAGTCAAATCAGCGTTGGCGAACGCCCCATAGCCGATGCCTGTCACATTGTAGGTCACGCCATCATAGGTCACTGTACTAGGCACGATTACAACCCCTTGATAAGCCTCCTCGCACCGCGCAACAACCACCTCATTATCACTTATCTTACTATAATAAACACCATCTACCTCGAAGTCGAAATTATAAAAACCAACAATGTTCTGGAAATTTTTCCATCCTTCTGCGTTCCTGTAGGTATCAATAGCGGAATAGGGAACATATAGTGTGGTATTCTGATAGACGCCGCCATCAAAGCTGTTGTTTGAAGCGGTTGGAGGATCTGTGCCCAAACAAGTGATTTTAGCAAGATTCGGGCAATTAGAGAAACACAAAGAATCATCATAAAAAAAGTACTCTCCATAATACTCTAAATTATGATAAGACTCATTTACAACACCGATAGATCCGATTGTTGCCGGTAGTGTAACACTGGTTAAGTTAACACAGTCTTTGAAAGCACGATTCCCGATTTCATTAACTGTATATCCGCGAACATCGCTTGGAATTGCTATAACTCCTGAATAATGACAGATATAATCTTCTTTACATAGGTTAATTCTAAGTCCTAAAGCAGCTTGAATTGTCCCTGGACCAGAATACAAGTAATAAATGCCCGATTCCTCATGTGTTTTAAAATATTCTTTGCTAATAGCGTAATCTGATGAAATCATTTCACTGGGTAGCTTCCCTTCTGCTATCGCAAATGACCTAAAACCAAGATAATTAGGACCACCACATCTTGGAGAAAGTCCAAAAGAAGGATCATTATACTCATGCCACCCAGATGGATAATATGGCGAATAACTAACGACCCAAGTAAATACAGTGCTTTCTTCTGTTGGAAAAATATCTATGCCAATACCTCCTAAAATAAAGTCTTTATAAAACCAACCGACCTCGCCATCCTCATCAATCCC
The DNA here is from genome assembly GCA_036795635.1 of Sodaliphilus sp. Lineage (GTDB taxonomy): Bacteria > Bacteroidota > Bacteroidia > Bacteroidales > Muribaculaceae > Sodaliphilus. The sequence goes on along the minus strand of DAIREJ010000001.1, from coordinate 199 downwards.
ATATTCTTCCAGAAAGCAGCCAAGATTAATTCCAAAACAATCACAATTATAATCATAATTAATACGTTCAGAGTATTCTGGAGATGCAGTTTCTTCATGGCTTGTAATATAGCTGAAATAATCGGTGTTTTGAAATTCTGCCTTGTAGTTGGAGTAAGCATCAGCATTGATAAATAGAACTAGCCAATTATCATAGTTT